>JASHVW010000373.1 GCA_030044395.1 Verrucomicrobiia bacterium | reverse complement strand
TGTTCGCTGGCCTCGTTTTTGGCGTGCAGAAGTCGAACCGCCTTGATGCGTTCGGTGGTCCGCAAACTCGCCTGCTTCCGGGTGATCGTGTCCTCCGCGTAAAATATTCCGTTGGACCGCCGATACAGGATAAACCGCTGTTTCATACATTACCTTTTTTGTCTGGTAATGTGAACCGGTTCGATGGCGCAGCGTTAACTGGTAGCTCTACCGTTTACGCCTAGTAGGCGGACGGTATGCGCCTAGTTCTTTGCGCGCCGCCCGTTCCACTGGCAATTTCACTGGCAGTTGGCCGCTGCGTTCCCGTAACCCCTTGGAAATTCCCCACTTGGAAGTGGAGCCAATGGCCGGGATTGAACCGGCGACCGACGGTTTACGAAACCGTTGCTCTACCGCTGAGCTACATTGGCTTCCGAGAGCGTCGCTCAAAATAATCGCAGGGTTGCCTGAATCAAGAAAATTCCCTTCCGCCTTTAACGTTCTTCATTCTGGATTCTTCATTCCTTGTTCCGCCCATCGCGCAAAGAGCCAGAGCAAATCGCCGAGGCGGTTCAAATAAATCACAATTTCCCCGTTGTGAAGTTCGCCGACAAATTTTAGCTCGCAAACGCGCCGTTCGGCGCGACGGCATATTGTCCGAGCCACGTCCAGCGCGGCGGAAGTGCCCGTGGCACCCGGCGTCGCCCAGCCCTTGAAACTGATGTTTTGCGATTCAATTTCTTTCACCAGGGCGTCCAGCCGCGCTGTCATTTCCGGCGTCACCGGCAAATAACCGTCCGCAAAATAACGCTTCAAATCCTCCGGTTGAACACACAGTTCGCCCATCACCACAATCAAATCCTTTTGAATGGCCAACAGCTTGTCGGCAATGAAATTTTCCGTTGCGGCCGCGGCGCGCGCCACCCCCAGCGCGGCGTTCAATTCGTCGATCGCCCCATAGGCTTCGACGCGTGGATGGTTTTTCGGCACGCGCCGGCCATACATCAGCGCCGTTGTGCCCGAATCCCCCGTTTTGGTGACAATGCTCATGAGTTATTCAGCGTGACGAATTGCCGAAATTTTATTCGTGGTCATTGCCGAAGGCAACGCCGTCTCCTCCGTTATTCTCTGATATGCCAGAATTCCTTTTACAATCGCTGCGGCCATTTCCCGGCGATACGCCGCGCTGTAGATTTTTTGGCCCTCGGTTGGATTGGTCATGTAACCGCCTTCAATCAATATGGCTGGCATGGTGGCGTCGCGCAATACCGCAAAGCGCGCGCGCCGCACACTGCGGTCGGTTGCGTGAAGGTTCTCCACCAGCGATCTTTGAATTTGATACGCCAGCAGCAGGCTTTCGTTTTCCCGGCGATTCGCCACTGTTGGCCCCGTGCCCACCGTCGAACCGAATTCGCCATCTTCGCCATGCGCATTCGACGATTGGGCGCCGACCGGCGTAATGCAATACGTCTCCGGGCCATGGACGTCAACCTTATCCACTTGCGCCGCGTTGAAATGCAGGCTGATAAACAAATTTGCGCCCGCCCGGTTGGCGATTGCCGGACGTTCGGGCAATTCCACATAGACATCCCGGCTGCGCGTCAAAATCACCTTGAAACCAACCTTCCTCAATTGTGAGCGCAATTCCAGCGCCAGCGGCAGCGTGTAACTTTTTTCGTTATGCGCGAATAATCCGCTGCCAACGCGGTTACCCGTGTCTTTGCCGCCATGGCCCGGATCGAGGCAGATGGTTGTAATTCGCTCCCCCGGAGTCCTTTGGGGAAAAAGCAGCGGGCGAAGAGTGGAGGCGATGTCCATTTTGGAAATCAGCGGCGTCCCCCGGTCGCTCGCCAGCGGAAACGAGAGCCGCACGTTGACACCGTTAATTTGGGCCTGCGCTGAATCCACTTCAAACGCAAGGCGCGACGTCTTACCCGTCAGGACGACTTCACGATTGGCAATGACCGTGTGCAGGCCATTTGCCCTTGCCCAATCACCCAGTGGAACATATTCCTGCCCGTCAATGAAGGCCGCGTTCGAAACCGAGAAACCAAATGCCAATACCGCCAAAACCGAAAACAATTTCATTGTGCGCAAGTTGCCTTCGCACGGTTGCCGATTCAAGAGGAAACGGCGATTTTTAGCGTCCGGTTTGGTGCAGCCCGGCGGCCAAGCCGAACATGAAAATGATGGCAACCAAAATCACGGAAAGAACCAGCAGGATGGTCCCGATGATTCCGCATATCTTTCCGGCCTGCGTGGTCCCGAGACCGGCCGGGTCCATGGTACCGGCGTCCATTTTCCTTGAGATCGTTGCCGCCTAATATCCACGCGACAATGCCGAGCGGGGAACAATCGACGAGGCTAAGAATTCCGGGAGCAAGGATTAAAGTGCCGCGATGTGGTTTCATTGCTTTTAGGATTAAAGATTGATTTCTTTTATCAACATCCCTTCAATTGGCAACTTATTTTTAAAATGAACATTCACGAGTATCAGGCGAAACAATTGCTGGCCAAATACGGTGTCGCCGTTCCATTGGAAATTCCGGCCAAATCCCTGGCCGAAGTGCGGCCCGCGGCGGAGAAGATTGTTGCCGGCGGCAGCGCCAAAATCGTCATTAAATCCCAAATCCATGCCGGCGGTCGCGGCAAGGGCACGTTCAAAACCGGGTTTCAAGGCGGTGTCAAGGTTGCCTCTTCGGTGGACGAGGCAGTGTCATTGGCGGAAAAAATGCTCGGCAATGTTCTAGTCACCAAACAGACTGGCGGGGATGGCCGCAGGGTGCAGACTTTGCTCATTTCCGAAGCGGCCAAAGTCAAAAAGGAATTCTATCTGGCGGTGCTGCTCGACCGCGCCGCGGGCCGTCCTGTCATCATGGCCAGCACCGAGGGCGGCATGGACATCGAGGAAGTCGCCGGAAAACATCCTGAAAAGATTTTCAAGGAATGGATTGATCCCGCTGTCGGGATCATGCCCTACCAGGCGCGCAAAATTGCCGATGCTCTCGGTCTCAGGGGCGATCCATTCAACGCCGCGGCGAAATTGATTGCCGGCGTTTTCAAAACGTGGTGGGAATGCGACGCCGCGCTGGTGGAATTAAACCCGCTCGCTGTCGCGGAATTGCGCGATGGCAAGGAGACTGTTGTGGCGCTCGACGCCAAAATTTCTCTCGACGACAACGCGCTCTACCGCCACAAAGACCTCCAGGAAATGCGCGATTTTAACGAGGAAGCGCCGCTGGAAATCGAAGCGTCCAAATACGGACTCAATTACATCAAGCTCGACGGCGACATCGCCTGCCTCGTCAATGGCGCGGGCTTGGCCATGGCCACCATGGACATCATCCAGCATTTTGGCGGAATGCCTGCGAATTTTCTCGATGTCGGCGGCGGGGCGAGCAAGGAGCAGGTGACCGCCGCCTTCAAAATCATTTTGAGCGACCCGAAGGTGAAGGGAATTCTCGTGAATATTTTCGGCGGCATCATGGACTGCAACGTCATCGCGACAGGCATCGTGGCGGCGGTGAAGGAAACCCATCTGGGCATCCCGCTGGTTGTGCGGCTCGAAGGCAATAATGTGATCGCCGGGCGGAAAACCCTTGCCGAATCAGGCGTTGCGATCATCCCCGGCGATTCCATGGCTGACGCGGCGCAGAAAGTGGTGAAAGCGGTCGGGAGCCCGTAGGCGAAGGAAAGCGAAGATGGAAGATTGAGGACTGATGGAAAGCCGCCGCCCTCCAAGCGCTTCGCGAATTTTCGGCATCCGCCACAAGGCTATTTCCTTGGCAACGCCGCCTTGCCGGTGCGGGTGAGTTCGCTGACACCGAAGGCTTCCATCAATTCCAAAAACTTTTCCACTTTGCTTTCGTTGCCTGTGACCTCGATCGTCACCGACTTGGGCTGGACATCCACAATTTTGGCGCGGAAAATGTCCGTGATTTGCATCACTTCCGCGCGCGACTTGGAGTCCACCCCTACTTTCACCAGCACGAGTTCACGGTCCACGTATTCGCCCTCGCGGAAGTCCTCCACTTTGATGGCGTTGGGCAGCTTGCTGAGTTGCTTGACGATTTGCTCGAGGGTGGCCTCGTCGCCGTGCGTCACGATGGTCATGCGCGAAAGTTTTGGGTCGTGGGTTGGACCGACGTTAAGAGTGTCAATGTTATAGCCGCGTCCACTGAACAATCCGGCGACGCGCGTCAACACGCCGAATTTGTTTTCCACGAGAACTGAAATGGTATGTCTGGGCATAAAACCGTTTGGAACGGACGAACAGGCTAACAACCGCAAAGAAAGCGGTCAAATTGCAAATTGCGCGGGAATCTTCGCTGCGTCAGTGGGGTTTCAGTTCTTCCGCTTTCTGCTCATGAATGGCCGCGCGATCGGGCCGGTTCTTCGCTTTGAAATAATCGGTGATTTGTTGCTGCAAATCATACTCGACCGCTTTGCGTTGCAGTGAGCGGTTTGACCAAACGAAACCCAGGGCCAGGAATCCGGCCAGCAAGGCGAAAATTCCCGCCGGCATTTTTACCTTGAGTCCCGCCTTCCCGCGTGTCAGGCCATATCCGCAAACGGCGACAAATAAAATCAAGCCGATTGAAAAAATCGCGATCGAGTGTTTCAACAGCCACTGTGCCGCTCCGCTTAAGCGGCCTGGCTCGGGTGCTGCCGCCGGAGGAAAACACGCTGCGGGCAGGATGGTTCGCAAAGTCGGATCTCCCAAGACGCGCAAAGCCAGCCGGGGATCGGGCTGGATTGTCGGAGGATCAAATAATTCCTTCGGATTGCCGGTGGCCAGGTAGGTCTGCGCGCGTTCCTGAGCGATGAGGTTCCATTCGCGGGTTACAATCAGGACGTCCTCAACCACCCGTTGTGAAATCCGGCACAGGCCAAAAATGATGACACAAGCAAAAATCATGGGCAACAACAGCCCATTCCATGCTGGAAACCACTTGCGCTCCCAAACCTGCCCGGTCAATACCGCCGCAAAGACGCTGGCGATGACGAATATATTGCACACATCCATGTAGCGGCTGGCCGGAGCAACATAAAGCCCGGAGTTCGCCCTTCCGAACGCGATGGCGACAGATTGCATGGCGCTCCACAACGCCAGCGCCAGCACCAGTTCGGCCATGGTCGCCTCCCGAAAATCCGGGCGCAGGTAGAGCACCAGCAATAAGACCAGCGGCAGCGCGATGACACAGGCCATGATGGTGGTATTGGGAAACGGCCACGCCAGGTTTTGTGCCAGACTTTTCGTGAAATCGCCGAACGATTGCGCCTGCAACAGGCCGTTAGACCTAGGCGCAGCAACCAGTGACGCACCGGCTCCGGCCAACAAGAAGCAAACGCCCAGGCCGGCCAAATTCTTCTTTTCCATTCGCCGGTGTTTAAATGCACGCAACAGAATCACTCCGCCCGCTGTCACTGGCGCAAGAAGTCCCGTCGCCATCGAAAACAAACCCAGGACTGCCGCAACCAATCCCAGCGCCCACCGCCCGGTGCCCGGCTTGGCAAAGCCCAATCCTGCGACCGCCGCCAGCCCGAAGAGATTCAAGAAATACCACTGCGAATCCATGCCCCAAATTGCATTTTCCCCGGCATAGGGCAGGATGAAGAATGGCATCACCAAAAAGCAAACCAGCCATCCGTTTTTCCGCCTCCAAAAATCCCAGAGGCAAAGCGCCAAAACACCGACAAAAATCGCGCGGACGAAAGCATTAACGGTCATTTGCAATAAGGGGTCCCAGCGCCCATTCAAGTAAATAAGCGTTAGATCGAGCAGGCGGGTGAGGAGAATTCGGTGATTATTGTTGGGCGAAATCATCTCGCCCCAGGTCAAGTGGCCCGCCAGCCAGGGCTTGAAAATAGAGGTCGCTTCGTCCCATTGGTCCCAAATCGGCACCGGCGAACCGTAGAGCCATACGGTCCAAAGTTGCGCGCCCAGTGCCGCTAAAATCAATGCCACTAGCCACACCACGAACCCCTTGGACGAATCCTCCGTCTGGTTCAACGTAATGGGCATGTAATCCTTAGAAAAAAGGATTGTGCGCTTTTTCCTCTGCCACCGTTGTCAGCGGACCATGTCCGGGACAAAGCAGCGTATCCGGCGGGAGCGACAAAATCTGCTCACGTATCTTTTGCCGCGCCAGTTCCCACGATTGATTGCCCCTGCCCATCGAGCCGGCAAAAATAGTGTCTCCGACAATCGCCACGTGCGGCGCATCCTCCTGCCAGTTGCCGACGATATACGTCACGCCGTCCTCGGCGTGGCCGGGCGTTTCGCGGTGGGTGACACGCAACCCGCCGACGTGGACGATTTCATTTTGCTTGTTGCGCTGGTCCACCGGCGCGCTTTTGGAGCCGGAATGCAACCGCGCCTTTGGGCAGGCTTCGCGGATTTTGGGAAGCGCCTCCACGTGGTCCCAATGGGAGTGCGTGATGAAAATATGGCGCAGTTGGATTTGGTTTTCCTCGAGACATCCGAGAACCGGTTTCGCCTCCAAGCCGGTATCGAACAGCGCCGCCTCGCGCGTGGCCTCGTCCCAAATCAAATAAGCATTCACCGTCAAACCTGCATCTGACGTGGCGAACGCGCGCATTTCACGCCAACGGCTCAAATCTTTATTCGCCGGCAACCAGCCGTGGGCGATGGCCTCGAACTTTTGCGGATTCAAACCGAGGATTTTACCGAGCGAGGCAAAATTTACTTTCCCTGTCCCCTTCCCGGTTTCTTCCAACGTTGACAATTCGGTCTCGGAGATCTCCGCCGCCCGTGCCGCCGTCGCGGGCGACACATTGCTCAAGGCGCAAGCCTTGCGAATGATGTCGCCCAGATGGTCTTCGAGATTCATGCAAGGGAAAATTTGCCGCACGGTACGGATCGCCGCAAGTCTTTCGCGTGAATCAATTTGCTCGTCAGCTCAAATTTCAAGGCAAGGGAATGGCGGCCGGGAATATATTGATTTCTCTATAAAACTTTCTTCATTCCTTTGCCCTTTTTGAGAATGGACTTTGAAATCCGGTTTCGCCAGAATGCCTCATGCCTCAGCCGGCGGATTCTAAAATCCAGTTTTCGCTCGCCACCCTCATTTTAATCATCGCGTTCGCCTTTATCACCTTTTATCGGCTCGGCGTTCGCCCGTTGCAGGACTATGACGAAGCCATTTACGCGCAAGTCGCCCACGAGGCAATGCAGAGCGGCAACCAACTTGGCTTCACCTGGATGGGTAATCCGCCGTTGCATCGCACCGAAATGTGGTTCGAAAAACCGCCGGTGATGATTTGGCTCACGGAACTTTCCTACGCCGTTTTTGGCGTTAATGAATTCGCCGCGCGGTTTTGGACAGCGCTTTTGGCCGTGCTAACCCTGCCCCTGGTTTTTCTTTTCGCCAAAGCGCTTTCGGAATCATATGCCGCCAGTTTTTTGTCGGTCGCCGCCTTCTTCGCTGCCTTTCAATTCGACGACGATGCACGCATCATGCAAATGGACATTCCGGTCGGATTTTTTATCCTGCTGGCGTTGTTCGCATTTTGGCGCGCCCGGGAAAATTACAAATTCCATTTTCTGTTTTGGGCCGCGCTAGCCCTGGGTCTGATGATTAAAAGCGTCATTGGTCTGTTGCCGCTGCCCGTTATATTTGTTTTTTCGCTGTTTGCGCGGAACTTCGCTTTTCTCAAAGTCAAAAAGTTCCGGCTCGGCTTTTTGTTGTTCCTCGTCCTGGTTTTGCCCTGGCACATCATTGAAAGCGCCCGCTACGGCAGGGAATTCTGGCATCAATACCTTTTCTATCATTTGCTGGAACGATATTCCGGGGCGTTGGAGGGAAACAGCGGTCCATTTTCATTCTATCTCGGCATTTTCTGGCAGGAACAAATCTTCTGTTGGAGCTTGGCTGCCGCCCTTATATATTTTGTGGTAAAATCGTTCAAGTCCCGGGCTTATTCGTATATTGCAGTGTCAATTTTGTTCATCTTTCTTTTCTTCAGCGAGGCCGGAACCAAATTGCCGCCATATATTTTGGTCATATATCCGTATGCGGCGATAGCGATTGGGCTTGCGCTGGCCGATTTCTCGATGTGGCTTGGAAAATTCCGAAAACACCTGGGCAACGTGGTGGTGACGGTGGCGGTTTTAGTTTTGGCAGTTTCAGGATTTCAAAATGCGCGGGCCAAGCTGGCAGCGGAAATTACCCCTCAATTGGTTTCTGACAAGGCAGTCGGTGAATTTCTAGAGACCCATTGTTTGAAGGAGCCGGTCTATTTTTACTCGCTCATTCGCGTCAAGCCCTCGATTATTTTCTACGCCGACCGGACGGTCGGCTATTTTGCTGATTACCAAAAGTCGCGGCCGGCGGCGCCGTTCGTTTTAATCGCGCCAATTCCGCCGAATTTTCCGGACAAGACCATCCTGTATTCCGCCGAAACGGAAAAAGTTTATCAAATCGGGAGACAATAAGCAGGTTTAAGCCCGCTCCATATATTTGCCAGTGCGGGTGTCCACTTTGATCTTTTCACCCGTCTTGATGAACAACGGCGCCTGGAGGGTAATGCCCGTCTCGACGATAATCGCCTTTTGCACGTTGTTCGCCGAATCGCCACGTATCCCTTCCGGCGCGTCAGTCACCGTCAGCACTACCGATGACGGCAATTCGATCGAAACCGCCTTTTCCTCAACAAACGTCACTGTCACGTGTCCGTTTTCCACCAGGTAATTCTTTGCTTCGCCGACGAGTTCTTCCGCCAGGGTCACCGATTCGTAAGTTTCCGGGTCCGTAAAGACATAATCTGCGCCGTCCTTGTAGCTGAACTCCATTTTCCTGGCGATCATCGGCACGGGCTCGATTTTTTCCGTGGAACTAAATCGCACATCGGACGACTTACCGGTACGGATGCTGCGGAGGGTCGCCTGCACGAACGCGCGCAAATTGCCGGGCGTGCGATGTTGCATGTCCAACACCACCGTGATGTCGCCGTTATAATTAATCGCCATGCCGCGGCGAAGATCATTTGCTGTTGCCATAAATTTTAAATTTTAGCGCCGTTTTTTATCCGACGCGAGCCGAAGAAAATACCCTATTTCAGGTCGAACGCAAGTGCGGTTTTTCAGTCAATAACTGGCATTTAGTTGGAAATACGCCGCGGAATTGGAACCGAATGGCAACAGGATTTGCGTTGGGCCGTTCGTTCCGGTGAGCGGGCTGCCCAGTGGTTGCCAGGTCACGAGGTTGGTGGACCAGAGCAATTGATACGTGACGCCTGGAATGCCAATCCAACTCATTGAAAAATTGCCTTCGCTTACGCTGGGCGACAGATTGGGCGCGGCCGTCTGCGCCATAACATAATTCTGATTGGTTATCGAGCTGGTAACGTTGGTGTAAGTCAGCGAACCGGGCACAAAGATGTAAGCGCCCAGCGTGGGCGTCACGGTCCCATTCCAACCAGGCGGAACACCCAATGAATAATTTCCGTTGGTGTCCGTCGTTACTCCCATGAGCCCGCCGCCAGGTTGCAGCAAGACCCCGGCGATTCCCACGCTGTTAGTGCCGGTGACGGCGCCGGAAATCGCCGGCAACGAAACGGAAAAGGTCCCGGAGTAAGGTTGTGTCAGGGGCACCCCGGACATATCCGTAAGATTCGTCGCGGCCTCGATCGTGTAAGTCCCCAAAAGATTTTGCTCGGGGAAACTCACTTGTACCGAGAACGGCCCGGTCATCGTCACGCTTAAACTTGCCGCAGCAAGCGGCCCGGCTGGTGTGAGCACCGTAAAACCGGACACGGAAACGGACGCGGGATTCAGCAGGTCGTCAAAACCCAGATTGACGGAG
>JASHVW010000372.1 GCA_030044395.1 Verrucomicrobiia bacterium | reverse complement strand
TGTCCCGTCCATGAAACGTCCGGCTGACGGATTTAAGAAAATATTTTTGATTTTCCAGCAGCCTGATTGTCCTGATTTTTGCGGACATCAGCGCCCAGGAAAGCACACCGTTGTCGGGGCCAATGAATACGCCGTTGAGGGTCTGCACGGCGATGGCGCGTCTCTGGCTGCCGACACCGGGATCGACAACCGCCAGGTGGATGGCGTCTTTAGGAAAATATCTGCAACTGGCCATCAAGGCGAACGCTCCGGCGCGAACGTCCCCCGGCGGTATCTCGTGCGTTATATCAACCACATTCGCTTGCGGATTGATTCCGAGAATAACGCCTTTCATTGTCCCGACGAACCAGTCGTTTGTGCCGAAATCGGTGGTCAGGGTTATTATTCGCATACGATTCATTGATTAATCAGACGCGTCAATTGTTTCAAGTGCATTTGCCTCAAGTGGGGGCGGGCGGCAGGCGATAGGCTGTGGGTGGTGGGCAGTTGAGCACGCGCCGGTTAAGGAGTCAGAATTTCAATTTCCGGCGCCGCATGCTCAAAGTGTGACGGATTGCGCGTGACGATTTGCAGTGCCTTCTTGCGGCTGGCAAATGTGGCATGGAGAGAATCGTAAATGCCGCCGCCCATGATCCCCCGGCTGCGGGCCTCGCGGATCGCCGTTTCGTAATCGGCCAACGTCAATGCTTCCACCGCGACCGAATCCCGCAGACTCAACGTCAACTCGGTGGCGGCGTCCGTCGGCACCATGTAGAAGCCGGTGAGCGCAGAGAAGGTCTCAGCCAAGGCGCGGGCATTGGTGAACGGTCGTGGGGATTCTTCAACCGCGGCCAGGCAAGCCTGGTGTTCCGGGTGCGACTCCAACACCGCTCCCACCAGGATCCCGGTATCAAGGAAGGTCATCGAGTATAATGGCGTGATTGTTCCACTGCTTCATTGATTGGCGTGGACGGGACGCGGCCAGTCCAAACCTTGAGTTTGCCGCGTCCAACAACGCGGCCGGAAGCATTGGCCTCCATTTCCAAAACGATCCGCCCCGGTGTGGCGGAAACGAGCAATCTTTGTCTGCGAGGAATGCCTGCGGCCCGCCGCAACTCCTTCGATAGCACAATGCGATTTGAGGAATCGAGTGAAACTGTCGTTTTCATGGCATCACCATGGCGTGGTCACGGCGTATTTGGGCGCATCTCATTTTTTGGGCAGATTGACCCATCAAAATGAAAAAAACTGAACACCCGAGTTTTGGATTCCGGGTTGGATTTGAAATGAAGGACGTTTTTAAAAGCCCGCCCTCATCCTGGCCTTCTCCCCCTGGAGAAGGAAAGGGACGAGGACATGCCTGGATTTGCGGAGCGGCTCTGCGACTGATTCAGCCTTTCGCATTCATCCACACGGCCTTCTGCAATAACTTATCATGGCATTTTCCAATCTGCAAAAAAGTGAGATGCGCCCGGCGTATTTTCAAGCTGGAAAATTACCTCGATCAAATATTAACTTCTGTTTCCGGCGGGATGAGCGCAGAAAAGAATCATTTGTGTCCGGGATCTGGAATTATTTTCTTCCTGGCATTGCCATTAGTGTGGGCGGGGGTTCCGCAGCCTGCGGCGGCCGCGGAACCGCGCATCGTTACCATCTATAATTTTGTCCGGGACAGCGATTATCGCATTCCGGATTCGAAAGCGGCGCTGTATGAGGCGACCGCACAAGAACTTGAAGTGGTTAAACGGGTCAAAGCGCCGGCGACGTTTGCGTTGCAATATGACGCGCTGATGGATACGAACTACCAAAATCTTTTCAAGGCCAAATTGGGGGCCGAAGATGAGATCGCGGCCTGGTGGGAAATTCCGGAAGAGTTGGTTGAACGGGCGGGGTTGAAATGGCGGGGACGACATGAATGGGACCCGGAGGCTGATGTTGGTTTTTCACCGGGCTACACGCCAGACGAGCGGCGGAGGCTGGTGGACGCGTATATGGCCGACTTCAAAGGAATCTTTGGTTACTACCCGAGAACGGTGGGCTCCTGGTATATTGATGAGGTGACGCTGGAGTACATGGCAAGGAAATACGGGATTGTAGCTTCGTGCAATTGCAAAGACCAGATTGGGACGGATTTCTATACGTTGTGGGGCGGTTATTGGAACCAAGCATATTATCCCAGCCGTCTGGACGCCTATATGCCGGCACAGACCAAGGCTGGGCAGATTGACGTGCCCATTTTTCGGATGCTCGGGAGCGACCCGATTTATCAAGGGTATTCGGCGGGGATGTGGACGCTGGAGCCGGTTTATCCGGCGGCGGGCGGTTCGGCGGGGTGGGTGGGATGGTATCTGAACAATTTGATCCATGAGCCGTGCCTGGCATTTGGCTATGCGCAGGCGGGGCAGGAAAATTCGTTTGGATGGGAAGCGATGAAGGCTGGGTTGACGGAGCAGGTATCAGTTTTGTCGAAGCTGGCCAAGGCTGGGGAGATTCAGGTGGAAACGCTGGCGCAAGCGGGCCAATGGTTCCGCAGATATTATTCGCTGACGCCGCCAACGGCAGTGGTTGCGCTGGATGATTGGAAGCACGAAGGGCGGAAGGCTGTCTGGTACGACAGCAGGTATTATCGTGTCAATGTGTTTTGGCAGAACGGCGTCTTTTTTATCCGTGATCTTCATTGCTTTGACGAAAGCGTTGTATCGCCGACGCACAGCACCGCGTTGACGAACACATCATTGGCGTATGAAACCCTGCCGGTCATGGATTGCGCGTCCTGGCGGGGGGCTGGAACAAAGGCATTGGGGATGTGGCCGGTATTGCTGGACGCTGACGACACGACATCGCCGATGACGGCTGAGGGTCCGCCGGTGGTCAAAGAGTTGGACGCAAAAGAGCTGAGCATCGAGCAGTCCCTAACCGGCGGAGGACGGTTTTCGATTGTCTGCGGGGAAAAGAGCATCACTTGCGCGGGGGTGAATGGGCAAGGGCAGCCGTTGCACTGGGCCTGGGACCTGGTGGGCGGTGATGGGCAAAAGGCCGTTGTGCGGGCCGTCACGGTGGAGGGCATCAAGTATAAATTCGCCGGGACCGATTATGAGCTTCGACTGCCGCCCGAATCGGGTTCGTGCCGGAAAATGGGAAACGATGAAATTCGCGTGAGTGCTGACGGCTCGGGGAAACTTGTTTTGAATCTGGGGCAGCACTGACGAGGCGGGGTCGACCCGTCAATCCAATAATACTACAATACTAGGAACCGACCCCTACGCGCGCCGCCGAGTTCAATGTGCGACCCAAGCGATGCGCCACATCGTGCCATTGCCGTCCTCGGTCACGAGCAGAGCGCCGTCGTGCGCCACGGCGACACCCACGGGACGTCCCCAGACACTGGAATCATCCACCACAAACCCGGTCATGAAATCATCATATTCGCCCGTCGGCACACCCTGATTGACTCGGACCCGGACAATCTTGTAGCCGGTCCGAGTATTGCGGTTCCATGAGCCGTGAAACGCCACGAACGCATCTCCGCGATACTCCGCCGGAAACGCGGCCACGCCGTTCGTAGCGGTGTAGAAAGTCATTTCGAGCGAGGCGGAATGCGATTGCTCCAACACATCCGGGACAATGGGCTGACCCGCCAAATCCGGCCGCTGCCCGGCATGGCGCGGGTCTTCGTGGTTCCCCATATAATACCAGGGCCACCCATAGAAGCCCCCCTCCCTTACGCGGGTCACATAATCCGGGACGAGGTCGTCTCCCAGATCGTCGCGCTCATTGACGGACACCCACAAGTCACCGGTTTCGGGATTCACGGCCAAACCAACTCCATTGCGAATGCCCGTCGCATATGGACGCAACGGCTGACGCCCGTCCGGATCAGTCACGAGTATGTCGGCCCGGTGCCATTCGGGGCCCCAAGTTGCGCCTTTGCCGTTTTCGGCTTCCCAAGCCGATATTGCCTCGGGTGGATTGTTGTCCATCTCCTCGGCCACGTTTGATCCCGAGCCAACGGAAATAAACATCCGCCTGCCATCGCGCGAAAATGCCACGTCCCGCGTGGTATGGCCGCCAGTGGTGTTGGCCAGTTTGGGCACGACGACTTCCGGCTGACCGGACGCGATCAAATCGCCATTGTGATAGGCAAAGCGTACGATCGAATTTCGATTTGCGACATAGAGCCACCGCGGATTGTGGCCCGGCGGATAGAACGCCAGGCCGAAGGGATGATCCAAGTCGCTGGCGTAAATTTGATTCACTTCCGGCGCATCGGCACCATCGGCCGCCCGCATCACCCGGATGCGGCTGGGCCCGGTCTCGGCGATAAAGATGTCGCCATTCGGCGCGACGCGGAGCAAACGGGGGTTGGAAAGGCCCTGGGCAAATTTTTTAACGGTAAATCCCGGCGGGACCGACAACGTGGCACCGGGCGGCTGCGGCACGATTTGCGGCCCGTTGCCAGCGGAACGGGTGGCATACGGGGCGGGCAGGTCGGCCTCGGTAAAATGATGTTCAATCCCGGGCGCCTGCCGCTGCCAGTCATTGGGGTTCATTCCGCCACTGCCCGGGACGACAGTTTGGTAATTCAGGGTGACGCCCTGGGGAAGTTTCAGCGTCGCGAGGTAGGCAATGACATCCGCGCGGCTGGCATCATCGGGCACGGGCATAGGCATGGCCGTACCCGGAACGGCAACCATGGGATTCGCCAGGAAACGGTATAACGTGGCCTCGTCCCAGACCAGCCCCGATTGGCGCAAGGCTGCGGAATAATTGAAATGGGGATTTGAGGCTGCCGACCGACCGACCACACCCACAAGGCTTGGACCTTGTTTGTGGATGACGGTATTGTCGGGACCAAGGGTGTCCGAATGACAAATCGCACAACTGACTTGAAAGTAAGCGCGCCCACGCGCCGCATCTCCGACGGGCGCCGTCTGGGCCCATGCCTTGCCGGCGGTTGCGATCACGGCAAGCATCAGCAGCCGGCTCAAGAACGTTCGCGCGAAAGAATTGTTTGGTTGCATCGTGGCATTTAACGTTTGATTTAATATTTCCCCGTGTTTTAGAGCGGGTTAAAAAATACTGTAGAAAGCAGAAAGCGGAAAGCAGAAATTCTTTTATTTCAGCGATTTGCAGTCGCGTCCGGGGGGCAATCGTTTGGCCGAAGGCCGCAGATCAGACTGGCGCTATCGCGCGGCTTCGCAAAGTGCGGCCGGATTTTGGGGGTCATTACCCGGGGCGGCGCTCGCGGACTCGCTGGTCCCAGGCTAAGTTTTGAGGCGTCGCAGGCTATTCCAAACGTCCTTCGTGAAGCCATACCGCTGCGGGTCGCAGACCCGCGCTCCGGAACTGCGGCGTCAACCAAATATATCTGATTTCTTTGGCAAATTGGGTCACGTCATTCCGGAACGTTCAAAGGCAAGCTCAGCCAGGCAAGGCCGACATCACGGTTCATGTGGCTGGTACTGTCGCCGCCAGGGGCGTCGTAAAAGACAGCGAGCCGGTTGCCGACTTTCAGGACGGAAGGCAGTCCAATGCATTTGTGGCTCCAAGTGCAGTTCCTTCCGTCCAGCACGACCGCTTTGTTTGCGGGATTCCAGTGATTCAAATCGCGGGTCCAATAAACCCAGATGGCGTCCGTAAATTCGTTCCCGTTCTCAATCCCGACATGATTGGAAAAGAGAAACCATGTTTGGTTTGACGGCTGAAAGTACATCGAGGAATTTTCAATCTGCTCGCTCGAAGGCACGATTGGCTGCGGATCAATCCTCCAAATGCCGTCGAGATTTTTCGTCCGCGCAATTCCCAGAGTGCGCAGTAATTTGCCCTGGTGGCTGGCGGCCGCGCTGAAGAACATCATGTATTCATCGCCCTGTTTGACAATTTGCGCCGGACACGCGGTGTCGCTGTAATAAGTTCCGGGCCGGCAACTGACTGGCCGGATACCGGGCTGTTTTTTCCACGGTCCCCACGGCGAACCGCTGCGCGCCTCCATCGTGGCGTACGGGACCATGGGAATGAAATCCGGCGCGAACGACGCACGGTGGGTGGCGAGATAAAACATGCGCCAAACCCGCCCGTCAAAAAAAGTCGTGCCGTAGGATGCGGAAGCGGAATCCTCCTCATTGGCCGCGCCAAAATCGAGAACCGGTCCGTGCGCCGTCCAATTTGTCAGGTTCGTGCTGGTCGCCAGACAAGCGAGCCAGCCTTTCAAACCCGCGCCATCGTAATGCATGAAATAGGTTCCGCCGCTTTCCCAGGCCCAAACATCGCGCGCACCCAGATAATCGCACTGGTTCGGACCAGCGCCGTGTTCGAAAACGGGTCCAGTATCCCGGGCATCCAGCCGATATTTCGCCGCCGGACGGCGGTCGCCATAAGGGACAACTTGCGTCACGGGAATGAGCGATGTTCCCGATGGGCCTGGATGGCTGATGGAGGCGGAGGACGCCGCCGGTGCGCCAAAGACTTGTTTCACGGCATCCAGATAGGCCATGCCGTGAACGGCGTCGGGTTCCAGGTAACTGCCTTCGGTCCACTCGTTCCAACAGTTTAAGTTGAGGATGCGCAACCCGCCGGGTTCGGCGAGGAGACGCCGTTTGGCCAGTTCCAGCGCGATGCAGAAATTTTCCGGAGTGTTATCGGTGATAGTGTTCATGAATGGATAGCCGGAGTTGTCGAAGGGCTGCGACTGGTCGGCGCGCGGACTTGGGTCCCACCCCATGGTGACGTTGGGAATGTAAGGCACGCCAAAATTCGTCGCGGCCCTTGACCAGTAATCAAAGTAGCGGTCGCGAACAAAATTGTACTCCGTCTGCTGGTACGGCAGCGCCACGTGGTGAATCCAAACATAGGAAGTGACCGAATCGAATCCAAGGTCGTGGACCAGTTTGACCGGATCGGCGACGTTCTTTTCGCCAGGCAGAATGGTTTGTCCCCACACGACCGCATTAAGATGCAATCCGGGCAGTCCCGCCGCCTTGGCCCTGGCGCGAAACTCATCCAGCGCGGCGCGCGTGGCCTGCACCGAGCCGAAACTGTCCACCAGATTTTGGAGATCGTAAAATGAGAAATACGGCTTGCCTTCGACACGCCAGTAATTGGCGCGGACAAAATAATCTTTGATGAGGTGGTCGCAGATTTTGCGGAACGTCGCGGGTGTGACCTGACCCGGATAGAGGAGCTTTGGGGGCGCACCGCGATGGCAGGGTTGGATATCGAGCCAGTCGTGATTGGCCCACATGAAGGCGAACTTGAGCCGCCCATTGTTGGTCGCCTGCAAAAATCCCCGGTCAATCGGCGAATCCAGAAACGGCCCGTCATTGTAATAATACCAGTCAAAAATGAACGCGCCGATGCCGTGGTCGGCGGCGGCGGCAATTTTTTGCGCCATCACTTCCGGTTTGGATTCGTCGGTGTAGCCCCAAAGGGGGACATGGGGTTGCTGGTGACCCGGGAAACGCGGCTTCGCGTTCCTGACCAACTCCCACTCAGACCAATCGGGACCTTTGGTCTTCACGTTGCGCGGGTCGCCGGGATGATAATTGCCAAAATAATAACTGACGACCGTGACCGTCGAATGGGTGTCCGCATTGCAACTGGCCGCAATCAGGAAGATTGCCGGCAACAAAACACGCAGTGACGTCAGCGATTTCATAATTCAACTTTTGCAATCCTTAAAGAGCGGTCGGGGCAAATCAAGGCATTAGCGATTTGGCTGGCAACTTGCGGGCGATGCGTTAGGGTAGCGGCTTCACCGTGAATACGACAATACCAGGAACCGAGCCTGTCAAGTCTGCGCCGCCGCCGAGCGTCCCGGTTCAAGGTTCCTTCGCCAGCCAACGGTTGATGTCTTTGGATGCGTTGCGCGGGTTCGATATGTTCTGGATCCTTGGCGCCGATTCGCTGGCCTACTCCTTGCATGACATGAGCCAGAGCAAGACGGCCGAATTTTTTGCCTATGAGCTCAGCCATTCTCAATGGCAGGGATTCCGTTTTTACGATCTGATTTTCCCGTTGTTTGTTTTCATGGCGGGAGCTTCAGCGGTTTTTTCGCTCGGCAAAGCCATTGCGACCGTTGGCCGTGCCCAAGCGTTGAAGCGAGTGGTGATCCGGAGCGTGCTGCTGTACGGGCTTGGCATATTTGAATACGGCGGGTTCGACCATCTCTGGCCCGGCATCCGGCTGCTGGGGGTGTTGCAACGGATCGCGCTGGCTTATTTCTTTACCGGCCTGTGCTTTTGCTTTTTCCGCCCGCGCGGCCTGGCGGCGATA
>JASHVW010000371.1 GCA_030044395.1 Verrucomicrobiia bacterium | reverse complement strand
ATCCATTGCGGCGACGACCATTCATTCCACATCTCCCAGAAAAATCCGCAAATCAAAGCCCCGAGCGACAGCGAGACCACCGGACGCCAATCGCCGCGGCACAGCGAGCCCAGAAGATGCCGCCGACCCAAGGCGCGGTTGATTGGCTCCAGTATCAGCACCAGCGAAATCCAGGTGAAAGGATAGAAGAATTTCGGCCAGAGCAGGGTCGCGGTCAGCATGACCAACCCTGCAAGAAAGATTAACCCGTTCACCCGCGGCGTGTCGGCGATTCGCCCGCCCGGACGCAGCCCTTTCACCCAGCCAAACGTCCGCGCCAATTCCGCCGTCTCAAATACCGCCGGCATCACCGTGGAAAACGACAGCGTGCAGAGCAGGTTGTATTCAAGCGGCGTGAACCCTCCCGCCCCGAGATATTCCCAGTTGCCCGTCCGGTAATTGATAAACTCAAACAACCACCATGCCGGCACCGACAGGATGAAAAGCAGGATGAATCCGCCGCGCGAACGCATCCATAACGACGATCCCGTGCGCCGGCAAACGAGTCCATCCACCACGAGGATATAACCCAGCCAGAGCGGAAAAAACAAGTAAGCCGTGCGGTCGCCGGACAGCATCCAATTCAGCGGCCAGCAAACGGCCACAAGCAAAAGTCCCGCGCAGCCCTGTGGCGCAAACGGCGGCAATGGTTGTCGGCCATCCACGAAAACACAAAAACTAACGCAAAGGCGCAAAGGATGCAAAGTCGCAAAAGGGAAGCCCGTTAGGGCGAAAAACCATAGCCCACCGATTTTTCAGCGGGATTGACGACATGGAGTTTCCCGCGCACACTCTCTGCGTGCCTGTCGAAATCGGAAAAGAAAAAAATTTCGCCGTTCTGGCTGAACTTCCGAAGTACACGCGGGATGCCGTGCGATTTTATTGGGAAACACGGGCCAGACAATTGCAAAAACAGCGGGAAGCCGGTGGCTCGGACCAGGGTTTGAGAAGCGCTGTCACCGGCGGCGCGCAAATGGATGGGTTCATTAAATTGCTGACAAAGCTGGCAATCGAAGCGGGCATTGACCGTTCGCACATCTATTACCGGGATTCCCTCGAATTGCCGGGCTATTTTCGCCCGAACAAGCGTTGGGATTTTCTTATCGTTGTCAAAAATCAGTTGGTTGCCGCGCTCGAGGCGAAGTCGCAGGTAGGACCATCCTTCGGAAATAATTTCAACAATCGCACCGAAGAAGCAATGGGTAGTGCGTTGGATTTATGGACGGCGTTTCGCGAAAAGGCGTTTGGATCGGCGGTGCGTCCGTGGGTCGGTTATCTGTTTCTACTCGAGGAATCCAAACGCTCGACCACTCCGGTCGGAGTCAAGGAACCGCACTTCAAAGTTTTTCCCGAGTTCCGCGATTCCTCATACGCACAGCGCTACGAACTCTTTTGTCGCCGGCTTGTCCTTGAACGACACTACGATGCGTCGGCATTCTTGATGTCGAATGCGGAAAAGGGGGCCAACGGCGATTATCTCGAGCCGACCGATGATTTAACGTTTCAAAAGTTTGCCCACTCGCTCGTGGCTCACGTCGCGGCATTTTCCGGCCGGATCAAGCAATTATGAGACCTGCCACCGCCATACCACAAACGCTTGAAGAAGTTCCGACGTTGCATCGGTTGGTGCAAGGCGATGCGCGCGATTTGTCGTTTCTCGGCGACGAATCGGTCCACTTGGTCATCACTTCGCCACCCTATTGGACTCTCAAACGTTACAACGAAACCGAAGGCCAAATGGGACACATCGAGGACTACGAACAATTTGTCATCGAATTGGGCCGTGTCTGGAATGAAATGTTCCGGGTGCTCGTTCCCGGCGGCCGTTTGGTATGTGTGGTTGGCGATGTTTGTTTATCGCGCCGGGAAAATAACGGGCGCCACACCGTTGTTCCGCTGCACGCGGATATTTGCGTCCAGTGCCGAAAAATTGGCTTCGATAATCTCAACCCGATTATCTGGCATAAAATTTCCAACGCCAGTTACGAGGTCAGCAACGGCTCGAAATTTCTAGGCAAACCCTACGAGCCTAATGCCATTGTGAAGAATGACATCGAGTTCATTCTCATGCAGCGCAAGCCCGGCGGCTACCGCAAACCTACGGAAGAGCAGCGCAGGTTAAGCATGATTCCGAGGGAAAAGTTTGATAAATGGTTTCGACAGTTTTGGAACCTCACCGGTGCCTCCACCAAACAGCATCCGGCGCCTTTTCCATTGGAATTGGCATCCCGCTTGGTGCAAATGTTTTCGTTCGCGGGCGATACGGTGCTTGATCCTTTTTGCGGAACAGCAACAACCTTGGTGGCCGCCTTGAAGCATGGGCGAAACAGCATTGGCGTGGAGTTGGACGGAGACTATTGTAAAATGGCCGTCTCACGATTAATGAACGAAACCAACTCGCTTTTTGGAAAGGCACAACTGCAGATTGATTTGAAATCCAGCTCGGTCGAACAAGCGTATGTTCTGCGTGAAAAATCTACAAAATATAGAACGGCACGGGTAAGGCCAAAACACTGACGTTCAGGAAGGTGGCTGGCAGACGACGAACCCATGCAATCATCCAAACCATTAAACTGAAAGCTTGCGCTTGTTCTGGCCCTCCTGAGCATGTGGTTGTTGGCATCTCTTGGCGTCTTTCTCCATATTCATTACGTTGATTGGTATTTCTTCCCCGATCTTCCCGGTCATGATGCGGCCACAATTTGGGAGATTGGGGGGGTCTATCTGGCTTGGACTGGCGCCCAGGTGCCGGTGGCGGCCTTCGCCGGCATGGTGATTAGCTCATCAGATTTCACGCGTCCGCTGCCCGCCACTTTTTGGACGATGGCTGCTTATCACTTGTTGTTCTCGGCGATCAGAGCAGTTCACTGGCCATGGAAATCGGCTCACGATCTGGACCAGCGGGTTCCCGTTGCAGCTTAAGTTGTGTCAATTTTGTTGTTAATTGGAGTCAGCGTATTTTTTGCGTGGTTTAGGCCGAAGCTTCACAGGGTCTTTCAGAAATATTCCGCGCATTGACTTGCTTCTCCTTCAATTTTTGCACAGCCCCCACGGTGGTAGTTGGCGGTCAAATGGAGTTCCTTGTTTGACTTCCCTTTCCACCTTCCACTTTTCTGTTTTCTCCATCGTCCATCCTCTATCTTCGTTTCCCATTTCACCTCGCGTTGCGCGTGTAATAATACCCCGCAATCACGAATACCGCGCTGCACCCCGCCGTGAACCAGATGAGAAACGGCGACGGCAAATAATACCATGCGCCAACGGCCGCTCCGCCGGAGAGGGCCGCGCACAGATACGAATAAAACGCGCTGGCCCTGGCATTTTGAACGCTCTTTTTGAGAACCAGTTCCATTGCCTTGTCCGCATGGGCGAGTGCCGATGCGCACGACTCGGAGCAAACCATCCGCTGCCCCGGCTGCCTGGAGCATTGCCCGCACATCGCCCGACCGCAATAAGCGCAAATGCCCGTGGCTTCCGAATTATGAATGGAGCATTTCATCGTTTCCGATCGGTCGAAACGTTCGCAGGCGGACCCTCGGATTGCAATTCGGATTTTTCATAAACCTCGTGGCGGCGAGCCTGAGCTTGCTCCATCTAAAACCTTTCGCCAGGGTTCAGGGTCCCCTCGCGCGATTTCAAAATCCTTGAACCTCCCCATGAATCC
>JASHVW010000370.1 GCA_030044395.1 Verrucomicrobiia bacterium | reverse complement strand
TCATTAACACCGTGGCTTTAGCACGGTGTTTGGCCGGAATCGGGGGCAGAAGCTGTTTTAACGGCTTATTGACATCGAGAAAAGCCGTTAAAACGGCTGGGGCCTTTATGACATGGCTTGTTCACCGGGCTAAAGCCACGGTGTTAATGAAAGCAGATCGGAAAACATTGAAGTTTAGATGCGCCTGCCCTGCGAATTCCGCCTACTTTTGCGGCGCCGGAGCATCCGCCGGCGGCGCTGCCTGCTCGATTTGGGAATGGTCATCAAACATGGCGCGATAGAGGGAAAACCGCCTGACGTCGCCAAAGAAGGTGACATAGAGCATGAATCCAATCAGCAATACGGCAAACCCGGTCGTCACCACTTCAATAAATCTCAAACTCAAAGGACGGCGGCGGATTTTTTCGATAACGGCAATCAAAATATGGCCGCCGTCCAGCACGGGAATGGGCAGCAAATTGATGATCGCCAGGTTGATGTTGAGAAGGACGAGAAAACTCAAGGCGAGCCGGAAATCGGTTTTCGTTTCCACGGCCAGAATGCTCAAGATGCCGACCGGCCCGCTCAAGTCCTGCACACCCACACCTGTTTCGTGCGAATGGATCAGGGCGCCGATGGTTTCAAATGTCTTGTTAATGACATCATGCACTTGCGACCACGGCGACGGCCCCGGCTTTTCCACGATATAGACCTGCGTGTCGCTAGGGACCAACTCCACGCCGATGCGTCCGGTTTGAGTTGAGGGATCAATCATCGGCGTAATGCTCAACGTCAATCTTTTCCCGTCCCGCTCAATCTGTATCTGGCTCGATTTCGCGCCGCGCTCGCGGACCAGCTCAGTCAGTTGCTCGAGACTGACAATCGGCACGCCGCCGAAAGAAACGATGACGTCCTTTGCCTTCAGGCCCACTTTTTCAGCCGGACTGCCGGGAATCACCCGTGCAATGTCCGGATGGTCGCGTGGGTCGAGATTCAACATCTTTAATCCCAGCGCATTATCGGTTGACGTCTGGAGATTATAGGTGTGCTCATGCCCATCGTGCTCAATCGTTACCGGCAACGCCACCGTGCGCGCCAGGATGGTATCCATGGTTATGTCCTGCCACGACTTCACCGGGTGCCCGTCCACCGAAACAATCGTGTCCCCTTCGTGAATGCCCATTTTTGCCTCCGGCGAATTGGGTTCGACATAGCCGATGATGGAAGGATTGACGGCCACGGGAAGGCCGACGAAATAAATCACCGTGGCGATCGCAAAGGCAAAGACCACATTCATCATTGGCCCGGCAAAGGCCACCAATACTCTTTGCCACGGAGCCGCCGGCGGCACTGGCTCATGGGCATGGCCCTCGAGCGCTTCCGACGTGATCATCTGCGGCAATTTCACATAACCGCCCGCGGGAATCCAACGCAGGGAGTATTCAATGCCATTGCGCGCAAAGCCGTAAATTTTCGGGCCGAAACCGACGGCGAACTCCTCAACCTTCATGCCGATTCTCCTTGCGACCCAGTAATGTCCCAGCTCATGGAAAAAAATGGACGCCCCAAATGCCAGCATCACGACGGCCGCCACATAAATGAAGGTCAAAATAGTCATGCTAAAGATGTCCGCATAGTATATCAGGGAATTCCAAATTCACAATGATTAGCCTAAATTTCCGGATATTGGCAGCAGCGCCGGTTTGGCAATTCAAAGGCACTGCCTTGCCCAGGCGTCCGCCTCCAGTATTTGATCCAGCGTCGGATGCGCAATGACGCTATGCGCGTCCAGGGTGCTCCGGACCCTCTCGGTGATTTGCGGAAACGTGATTTTTCGGTTCACGAAGGCTTCGACCGCCACTTCGTTGGCGGCGTTCAAGACTGCCGGGAGCGTGCCGCCAATTTCCCCGGCCCGGCGGGCCAGTTCGATGGCCGGAAAACGCTCCGTGTCCGGCTCTTCAAAGGTCAATCGCCCCAATTTCGCGAAATCCGTCCGCACCCGCTCGCTGGGCGCGCGGTCAGGATAGGTCAGCGCATATTGAATCGGCAGGCACATGTCCGGAGTCGAAAGCTGCGCCAGCATCGCTCCGTCCACAAATTCCACCATCGAATGAACGATGCTTTGCGGATGCACCACCACCGCGACCCGTGCCATTTCCACGCCAAACAGCCAGCGCGCCTCGATCATCTCCAGCCCCTTGTTGAACAGCGTGGCCGAATCTATCGTGATTTTCCGGCCCATCACCCAGGACGGGTGCTTCAGCGCCCGCTCAACCGTAATTTCTGAAAATTTCTCCCTGGGCCAGACGCCTTTGTCGCGAAACGGACCGCCGCTGGCGGTCAGCCAAAGCTTGCGGACGGAACCTGGAGGCTTGCCGTCGAGACATTGAAAGATCGCCGAGTGCTCGCTGTCCACCGCCAAAACGCGCACGCCATATTTGCGCGCCTCTCCCATCACAATTTCGCCGGCCATCACCAGAATTTCCTTCGACGCGACGGCAATGTCCTTGCCGGCGCGAATCGCCGCCAGCGCCGGCTTCAATCCGGCCGTCCCGACGATGGCAATCAAGACAATGTCCGCGTCCGGCAATGTCGCCAGCTTGATCAATCCCTCGTCGCCCGAAAAAACATGCGTGAAGGCGCCGAGCGCATTTTGAAGCTCCCTGGCCTTCGCCGGATCGCCGATGGAGATGGCCGCCGGCCTGTGCTTGCGAGTTTGTTTCAGCAGCAGCTCGAAATTGTTCCCCGCCCCCAGCGCGAGCAGCCGGATGCGATCCGGCAAATCCTCGGCCACCTTCACCGTACTGGCGCCGATGGACCCGGTCGAACCGAGCAAAACAACGTTTTTCATCAAATCAAATTTATCATTCGCCTGTGGCGCCTGCGTCCCGCGCGCCGTTTCGGGCGCACCCGAAACCGCCCGCTGTCCCGCGACGAGGATTATGAGCTAATCCGTCTTCGCCTTCGCCTTCACTTCCAGATAAAGCTCGCGCAATTGTCGCGCGGACACCGCCGCGGGCGATTCGGTCATCAAATCAACGCCCTTGGCCGTCTTTGGAAACGCAATCACGTCGCGGATGCTCGGCGTGCCGCAAAGAATCGCAATCATGCGGTCAAAACCCAGCGCAATTCCGCCATGCGGAGGCGCGCCGTAACGGAACGCCTCGAGCATGTAACCAAACCGCAACCGCGTTTCCTCCGGCGAAATTTTCAGGACGTCCTCAAAGACGGTCTTCTGCACTTCCGGCTGATGAATACGGATGGAGCCGCCGCCAAGCTCCACGCCGTTGACCACAATGTCGTAATGCTGGCCGCGAACGCGCCGCGGCTCCGTTTTCAAAAACGGAATGTCTTCCGCCACCGGCGCCGTGAAGGGATGATGACTCGAATACCAGCGGTTCTGTTCCTTGTCGAAACTCAACAATGGAAAATCCACCACCCAGAGAAAATCGAAGCGGTCCGCCGGGATCGTCAGTTTGCCCTGTTCCTTTAAGATGTCGGCGCAATACAAACGGATTTTGCCGAGAATTTCGCAGGCATTCAGCCATTGGTCCGCCGCGAACAAAATCAAATCGCCCTCCTCAATCTTCAGCTTCTTCGTCAGCGCGGATTTTTCCGCCTCATTGAAAAATTTCACGATGGGCGACTTCCATTCGCCTTGCTCAACCTTGATGTAGGCCAGGCCCTTCGCCCCGAAGCTTTTTGCGTATTCGGTCATGGTTTCAATCTGGCCCTGCGTGGCGCCGGCCAGTCCCCTGGCATTCAGCGCTTTCACCACGCCGCCGTTGGCAATCGCGCCGCTGAACACCTTGAACGTGCTCGCGCGAAATTCCTCCGTGAAATCTTCCAACTCCATCCCGAAGCGGGTGTCCGGCTTGTCAATGCCGAAACGATTCAGCGCCTCCTCAAATCGCAGCCGCTTGAACGGAGTCGGGATCTCGGCGCCAAGCGCCGTTTTCCAGACCCGCTTCAGC
>JASHVW010000369.1 GCA_030044395.1 Verrucomicrobiia bacterium | reverse complement strand
GAAAATTGCAAGTGATCTCATTCTGCCTGCCGGGTGCCACTTGACAAGGCACTGACACCCGATAGGATCACACAAAGCCCAAATTTTATGGAAGCGATCTCTCCGAAACAGCGGATAGAATTAGGCCCGGCAGTCAAGGCCATTCTGAAAGCCGATGACGCAAAGTCTCATCTCTTGAAACATTACGTGCGCTACATGGAGGCACTGATCGCGCACGACCTGGCAGGGCTTGACATCATGGTGACCCCCGACGCCCGTTGTCACGAACTGGAAGCGATCGGACTTCCGCGCGGGCGGGAAGGCCTTAAGATGTTCCGGCGTCAGGTGAACGCGGCCGTTCCAGACGAGCATATTTCCATCACCGCTGTAAGTTTTGAACGAGCCGACATCATAGAAGCGGATCTGGTCATGGACGCGACCCAAACGGGCGAGCTCATGGGCATACCCGCAACTGGCCGGAGGATTCGCTTCGATGTCCACGAGCGTTGCCGATTTGCCGATGGCAAGCTGGCCGAACGGTGGGCCCAAGTTGACTTCGAAGACATCAAGCGCAAGCTCACGAGCCCGATTCCATTTGCATCAAAGCCGCCGCCATGACAGACAACAAAAGGGTACTCGTCGTTGGTCTTGACCCGGCACTGATTGATTTCTCAAAACCCGGCTACGCGCCGGGCATGAATGCAACCGAGGTGCTGGCCGGCATCAAATCCTCGGAAGAAGAACTAACCGGGCTCGGCTACAGCGTGCAAACGTGCCTAACCGATTTTGGGGAAACTGCCGAGGCGGTTCTTTGCACCCGGCTCAAGCAGACACGGTTCAATTGTGTCCTTATCGGGGCAGGTGTAAGGGCGAACCCAAGCAACCTCATCCTGTTTGAGAAGTTAATCAACGTGGTGCATGAGCACGCGCCTCAAGCCAAACTCTGCTTCAATCGGCTGCCGAGCGACACAGCCGAAGCGGTGAAGCGTTGGCTCTGATTACGCGCTGCCGCTCCAGTCGGCGCGTCGTTTCACGGCACAGCATGAAGCAACCCGTTATGAACAATGAAATCATCCGCGTCGGCCAAATCGGCATCAGATTCCTCCTGGAAGCTGCGGACACAAACAGTTTGCTGGCGATGTTTGAATTCACCGTGCCGGTTGGCGCGAAGATGCCGCAGCCGCACTCGCACAAACATTACGACGAGACCGTTTACGGAGTGGAAGGCGTGGTGACGTTCACGGTGGATGGAAAGGCGGTGGACATTGGCCCGGGAGAATCATGTTATATTCCGCGCGGGGCGGTTCATGGTTTCAACAATTTGAAGGAAACCAATGTCAAGGCGCTGGCCATCATTACTCCGGCGCTTCTCGGCCCGGATTTCTTCAAGGAAGCGGCGGCCATCGTGAACGCGGGCGGCCCGCCCGATATTGAGAAGTTGAAAGCAGTCATGGCCAGGCATGGACTTGTTCCCGCGATGCCACCGGTCGTATCACGATGACTTCTTCCCGAGTGACGGCCGATGTGAAACGTCCGCAAACTCTTTCCGGCCGGCAGCCACAATATTGCGCGGAGCGACCGCGGGTGCGCGTGCGGACGTGATGAACCCAACCAAGAACCGAAACTTCAAGAAGCTGAGAGCGTGAGTCGTAAACCGCCGTGGCTCACAACATTGATTCGACTGTCAGCAAAAACGTCAACAAAGGTGTTGGACGGGTGCGGGGCTGGGTTGTGGCGGTGTATTGCTTGAGGCTGAATGAACCATTGCCCCGCTGACGCGACAGCAACAACCGCACGCGCCGTGCGGCCCTTGAGGCAACATCGCGCACGGGTTTTGTTGCCGAGGCGGCCTTGAATGCTCATGATACGCGCATGAAATCGCTGACTGAACATCTCTGGTTTGAAACGCCGCACCGGCGCGATTACGTGAACATTACCGGCACGGTGGAGGGCCTGGTCAAAAAGAGCGGAGTCAAGGATGGGCTATGTTTGGTGAATGCCATGCATATCACCGCGAGCGTCTATATCAACGACGCTGAAGACGGGCTGATTCAGGATTACGACGATTGGCTGGAGAAACTCGCGCCGCACGCGCCCACGTCGCAATACCGTCACAACCGCACCGGTGAGGACAACGCCGACGCTCACATGAAACGGCAGATCATGGGGCGGGAAGTGGTGGTAGCCATTACCAAGGGCAGATTGGACCTCGGCCCGTGGGAACAGATTTTTTACGGTGAATTCGACGGACGTCGGCGGAAACGCGTGCTTGTCAAAATCATCGGGGAATAGCCTGGGCACGGTTACTTCCCATGAATCCCCATCCCTTTTAGGGAAACTACTTCGCATGGAAGTGGGCGCTCGCTCACGCGCTCGGGGCGAATCTATATTCGAACGGCTCTCCCTCACCCCTGCCCTCTCCCACTGGCCCCGAAGGCTTTCGGGGCTGGGAGAGGGGGAATTGTCGGCCGATGGCTTGAAAATGTGACCGCACCCATATGCTGTTTAGCGCGAATTACACTATTTCCGGGGCAACCTGAAATATCGCTCGTTGATTCTGAAGGACTTACGCATTTCAGGTTCAAGGGCCGTGAACAGTTTCAAAATGAAACGGGGGGCTTTGCGGGATAACGCCAGACCCAATCACCCCGGTCGGTGTCCACCACCTTGCCGCCTTTTCTAAACACAACCACGCCGCCGTCGTCCCGTCCATTCCAGCCGACGGAGTACAAAATAAATTGTCCATCGTCCGTGCGCTCGTAATGGAGGGGCTGGCCGCCGATGATGTCGTGGGGAATTTCATCCATGAACCGGGGCGACAAGGCGTCGAGTGATTCGGGATACATGCCCATGGCCAGCCGGTAGCGCTCCAGCGCAATGGCGACGCGCGCCAGGTCCACTGATTCCTGCGCATAAGCAAATTTTTGCACGGCGGCGGTAAGTTGGGCCAAAAGCATGCGCACCAGGAGATCCCCCAGGGAGTGATTCCTCAGTTCGCGTTGAACCGCATATCCGGCGGCGCGTACCGCAGCGGGTGAAACCGTCCGATTTGTCTCATCCACGAGGGGAAAATATTGCGTCTGATAAATCCGGCAAATGCTTAATTCATTTTGATAAAACCAGCCGGACGGAATTGAATAATAGATCAGCGGTATGAAGCCCACCTGGTTGCCCGTAATTTCACTTAAATGACGGCGGTCCCGATGCCGAAGAAATTCGGCCGCGCTGATTTCACAACCGCGCTCGCCGCGCACGGCCAACTGGTAATCGGCCAGGAAATCCAGTTTGGCCAATTGCGAATCCAGTTCGGCGAGTTGCGCGTCTGACCATTGATGTTCCGCGAGGCCTTCGTAAACGGGTTGAATTGTAATTTGCAGCATGGCAATGCGAACCAGGTGGGAAATCAAAAATGGTTCAGTCTGAATTGAATCACTCAACCTTAACGAGAGGCCAACGTCATTCAGCGCCTTGTCGCTTTGGCCGTTCTGCAATTCGGCGACGGCGCGCAGTTCAAGAAATTGGGAGCATCGTTTTAGAACCGCCAGATGCGGCAACAAAATTGCCCAGACATCTTCCCGCTGATAGTCCAGCGGAAACCGTGAGTCGGGCCGCATGGCGGCCTGGCGCAATTCTTCAAGCGTCGAATCATATTTGCTCAGTGCCAACAAAACAT
>JASHVW010000368.1 GCA_030044395.1 Verrucomicrobiia bacterium | reverse complement strand
CGCTTCTGGGTGGAAAGGGCGCCAACCTCGCCGAAATGGCCCGCATTGGCCTGCCTGTTCCTCCAGGATTCACCATCACCACGGAGGTATGCACACATTATTACGCGAATAAGCGGTCTTATCCAAAGGCGCTGAAGGCCAACGTGGAGGAGGGGGTCAGGTTCATCGAAAAGGTCATGGGAACCAAATTCGGCGATCAAACCGCCATGCCACTGCTGGTGTCAGTCCGCTCCGGCGCGCGGGATTCCATGCCGGGCATGATGGACACGATATTGAACCTGGGTTTAAACGATCAAACCGTGTTGGCACTCGTCAAAGCCACCAGTAATGAGCGGTTTGCGTGGGATTGCTACCGCCGGTTTATCCAGATGTACGGCGACGTGGTTATGGGCGTCCAAAAGTCCGCCGCCGAAGATCACGAGCCTTTTGAAGTGGTCATCCACAGTCTCAAACACGAACGTTATCAGGGCGACATCGAGGATACCAAGCTCAACGTCGAGGACCTCAAGGAGCTGGTTGTTCGTTTCAAGACCCTTATCAAACAGCGCACGGGCAGTGAATTTCCGCAGAATCCGTGGGAACAACTTTGGGGGGCCATCGGCGCCGTGTTCGGTTCCTGGATGAATGACCGGGCCATTGTGTATCGCCGCAAATACAACATTCCGAGCGAATGGGGAACGGCGGTCAACGTCCAGGCGATGGTTTATGGCAATACGGGCGAGAAATCCGGCTCGGGCGTGGCGTTCACGCGGGACCCGGCGACGGGGGAAAAGGTTTTTTACGGTGAGTTTCTCATCAACGCGCAGGGCGAAGACGTGGTGGCGGGCATCCGCACGCCCGAACCGGTGGCGCAATTGAAGAATCATCTGCCTGAAGCATTTGTGGAATTGGAAAACATCCGCAAGACATTGGAATCGCACTTCAAAGACGTGCAAGATTTTGAATTCACCATTCAGGATGGGCAGGTATTCATGTTGCAGACACGCAACGGCAAGCGCACCGGCCTGGCGGCGGTCCGTTTTGCCATTGAGATGGAGAAGGAGAAGTTGATTGATTGGAAGACGGCGATCAAACGCGTTCCGGCGGACCAATTGGACCAAGTGCTGGCGCCGGTGTTTGACCGCAAGGCGGTGAATGCGGCCAAGGTTATTGCCAAAGGGCTGCCGGCGGGGCCGGGCGCGGCTTGCGGGAAAATTTATCTGAACGCCGACCGCGCGGCGGCCGCGGCCGCCAAGGGCGAAAAGGTGTTGCTCGTCCGCAATGAGACCACGCCCGAGGATCTGCGCGGGATGATTGCCGCAGAAGGCATTCTCACCGCCAAAGGCGGGGTCAGCTCGCATGCGGCGCTGGTTGCCCGTCAGATGGGCAAAGTTTGTGTGTGTGGCGCCGGGGCGCTGAACATTGATTACACCACCAAAACGCTTGCCGTGAACGGCGACAGGTTTAACGAAGGTGACTTCCTCTCAATCAGCGGCACGGCCGGCGAGGTTTATCCGGGTCGCCTGCAAACGGCCGCCTCGGAGATCGTCCAGGTGCTCGTCGAAAAATCGCTCGACGCCAGGGAGAGCGCCACGTATGGGATGTTTAAGAAGCTGATGGATTGGTGCTCGAAGGCGACCAAAATGCAGGTGCGCACCAACGCCGATACTCCGGAGCAGACGAAGAACGCCCTAGCGTTTGGCGCCACGGGCATCGGTCTGTGCCGCACGGAGCACATGTTTTTTGAAGGCAATCGCATTGACGCAATGCGGGAGATGATTCTGGCCAATAACGTGGAGGAACGAAAAATCGCCCTGGCCAAACTGCTGCCCTATCAGCGTGGCGATTTCGAAGGCATCTTCCGGGCATTGAAGGGATTGCCGGCGACCATCCGGTTCCTCGATCCGCCGCTGCATGAATTTCTGCCGCACGAGGACAAGGCGCAACAGGATTTAGCCGCGAAAATGAATGTGCCGGTGGAAAAGATCAAACTTCGGGTAAAGGAATTGCATGAGTTCAATCCCATGCTGGGTTTCCGCGGGTGCCGCCTGGGGATCGTTTATTCGGAAATTTCCGAGATGCAGGCGCGCGCCATTTTTGAGGCAGCGGCCAACATCCATGCGGAAGGCATCAAGGTGAAGCCCGAAGTCATGATTCCGCTTGTCGGTTTCAAGAAGGAATTGGACCTCCAGGTGGAGGTTGTCCATCGCGTCGCACAGGAAGTGATGAAAGAAAAGAACGTGAAGCTCAACTACCTTGTCGGCACGATGATTGAAATTCCGCGCGGCGCGCTGACGGCGGATGAAATCGCGCAGACGGCCGAGTTCTTCAGTTTTGGCACGAATGATTTGACGCAGACTTGTCTGGGAATGAGCCGGGACGATTCGGGCAGTTTCCTGCCACCCTACACGGAACTGGAAATCGTCAAGACTAACCCATTTGCGAGCATTGACCAGACGGGCGTCGGCAAATTGATGCAGATTGCGGTCGAACTTGGACGCAAGACACGGCCTGCCATCAAGTTGGGAATTTGCGGCGAACACGGGGGCGACCCGAACTCGGTGAAATTCTGCCAGAAGCTCGGATTGACCTATGTGAGCTGCTCGCCTTTCCGCGTGCCCGTGGCGCGATTAGCCGCCGCGCAGGCCGCGCTGGAGGAAATAAAGAGATAAATGAACAGGGGACGCATTCGATGCGTCTCCTTTCATTTTAAAAAACATGCGGGGACGACGATTAACAATCGGATAATTTATGATAAACAGGAAATCACTACTCTGTTCGGGCGCTACGCTGGCTGTTTTGCTTGGCGCCAGCAGCGCTTATGCCGGCGACGCGGACATCAATCTGCCCGACTTGAAGGGCGTGACGTTCTTCAACGGGGCCGTGAGCGGGCCCACGCTGTTGTATTTGGGACTGGCTTGCTGTGTCATCGGCGCGCTCTTTGGCGGTTGGGAATTTGTCCGTTGCCGGGCGTTGCCGGTCCACAAGGCGATGAGCGACGTCTCGCACATGATTTGGGAGACGTGCAAGACGTACCTGGCGCAACAAGGAAAGTTTCTGGTGTTACTGTGGGCGATGATTGCGCTGTGCATTGTTTATTACTTTTATGGATTGGCAGGCAAAACGCCTGGCGCGGTGGGAGTGATTCTGGCGTGCTCGGTGCTGGGTATCCTCGGCAGTTACGGCGTGGCGTGGTTCGGCATCCGGATTAACACATTCGCCAACAGCCGCGCGGCTTTCGCGTCGCTAAGAGGCAACTCGTTGCAAACGCTCTTTATCCCGTTGCGTTCGGGCATGAGCATCGGGCTATTGCTGGTTTGCGTGGAATTGGTTTGCATGATTGGGATTCTGCTGTTCATGCCGCCGACGCTGGCGGGGGCCTGTTTCATTGGATTTGCCATTGGCGAATCGCTCGGCGCGGCGGCGTTGCGCATCGGCGGGGGCATCTTCACCAAGATAGCTGACATCGGCTCTGATTTGATGAAGATTGTGTTCAATCTACCGGAAGATGATCCGAAGAATCCGGGAGTCATCGCCGACTGCACGGGTGACAACGCGGGCGACTCGGTAGGACCCACGGCAGACGGATTTGAAACATACGGCGTAACGGGTGTCGCGCTGATTGCCTTTCTGTGCCTCTCGTTGGCGACCGCGCCGGCCATCGGCGCGAGGTTGATTGTCTGGATTTTCGTGATTCAAAGCCTGATGGTGCTGGCGTCGCTGGGTTCGTTCTACGTCAACAAGGCCGTCAGCGTTTCGCTCTACAACAACAAGAAGGATTTCAACTGGGAACAGCCCTTGACCAATCTGGTTTGGCTGACTTCGATCGTTTCAATCATTGCCACCTTTGTTGCCAGCAATTTTCTGATCTCGGATTTTACCGGTCCGAATGGCGCGGTGGACCCGAATCTCTGGTGGGTGTTGGCGGGCATCATCTCGTGCGGCACGCTTGCAGGCCCGTTGATTATGGAATTCACAAAAATCTTTGTGAGCACCAAATCGCGGCACGTGCGTGAAATCACCACGGCCTCGGGGCAGGGCGGGGCGTCGTTGAATATTCTTTCCGGTTTTGTTGCCGGCAATTTTTGCGCGTTTTGGATGGGCTTGGTCATTATCACCCTCATGTCGTGCGCCTACGAACTTTCGCAAAATCCAGCGCTTCAGGTGCTCATGCCCGCGCAATTCAAATTCGCCGCGCCAATCTTTGCCTTCGGCCTGGTGGCGTTCGGATTCCTGGCGATGGCGCCGGTGATAATCGCGGTGGACAGTTTCGGTCCTGTGACGGACAATGCGCAGTCCATCTATGAATTGAGCCGGATCGAATCGGTGCCGAACGTGAGGGAGGAGATTGAGAAGTACTTTGGGTTCAGACCGGACTTCGAAAATTCGAAATTTGAACTGGAGAAGGGCGACGGGGCGGGAAACACCTTCAAGGCAACGGCGAAGCCGGTGCTGATTGGTACGGCGGTGGTGGGCGCGACGACGATGATTTTCGGCATAATCATGTTGCTGCAAAACATCGGCATTCAGAAAGATCCAAACTTTAGCATTATTGCGATGTTGAGTCTGGTCCGACCGCAGGTTATCCTCGGCGTGCTGACAGGCGGCGCGGTGATTTATTGGTTCACCGGCGCGAGCACGCAGGCCGTGGCGACGGGCGCGTATCGCGCGGTGGTCTATATCAAGGAACACCTCAACCTCAACAAGGCGGAGGCCTCGATTTCCGACAGCAAGAAGGTTGTGGAAATCTGCACCATCTATGCGCAGAAAGGCATGATTAATATTTTTATCGTGGTCTTTTCCTTCGCGCTGGCGTTCGCATTTTTCAATTCTTACTTCTTCGTCGGCTATCTGGTCGGCATTGCCTTCTTTGGTTTGTTCCAGGCTATCTTCATGGCCAACGCCGGCGGAGCGTGGGACAACGCCAAGAAAATTGTCGAAGTTGAATTGAAACAGAAGGGCACGGAACTCCACGCCGCGACCGTTGTGGGCGATACAGTGGGCGATCCTTTCAAAGATACGTCCTCCGTGGCGATGAACCCGATCATCAAGTTCACAACGTTGTTTGGATTGCTGGCGGCGGAAATCGCTGTGACTATGACGAACCATGATCTCAAGCGGAGCATCGGCGCGGTGTTCTTCCTGTTGGGGTTGACGTTTGTCTATCGCTCTTTTTACGGCATGCGCATTCCGGTGGACAAGGCGACGAGCGCACGGGCCGGCGAGGAAAAAGCGGACATGAAAGAAGCCGCATGACATTGCCAATCGCAGATTGGCGTCCTTCTGAGTAATTGAATTTCACCAATGGCGGGAGCCATTGGTGAAATTGTTTTGGGAGGCGGGAGAATTTGATCTCAACCGGCAGGGACAGGCGTTCTCCGGAAAAAAATCCATTGAATAAAATGACCCGCCCGAACAAAATCTCTCATGCAGCCGTTATTGCTTAAAGGTGTTCGGCGGGTTTTCTTTGCCGCCATGGCCGTTTCCATTTTGTTGGTCCGCGCCGACGCGGCCACAAATATCTTCGCCGGTGAATTGTCGGCGCAAGTGGATGCTGCGGATGGAGATTACCAGATCAGTTCGCAAAATTCGTCGTGGACATTTGGCGGCAGCCTGGCGACCGTGCTGAAAAATGTCACGACCAGCCGCGGCGAAGACAATCTGGGCAGGTACCGGCAGGTATCATTTGAGTGGCAGAATTCGCAAATGTCGGAGAGTGTTGGCGCGGGTCAATCGCCCGTGGTCCAGCCGATGAGCGGATGGATTCGCATCTATGATGACAGGCCGGTGGCACTGTTCTCACAAACGTGCGGGGCGGCAAGCGACCGTCCACCGCCGGCTTTCCCGGCATTCACTAAGTTGCCGGGTTCGCTCCATGTTTTCAGCTACGCGCGCCGAACGTTTGCTCCGCCGCGTTTTGCCGCCAACGACACTTCGACACCCTGGCTCTTGTTCGATGATCAGGCGAATGCGTTTATCATTTCGCCCGCGTCGCATTTTATGGTTGCCAGCATGATGGGAGACGGTCACGCGGAAGTGGCCAGCGGGTTCAATCCCGGTTTGCGGAACCTGCCGGCGGGTTTCATGCAGGAGACGCTGGTGGCCTTCGGCCAGGGTATCAATCAGACCTGGGACCAATGGGGTGACGCCTTGCGGCGATTGGAACATGCCAGACGGCCATCGAATGAAGCCGATACCGTGCTCAAATATCTCGGCTATTGGACGGACAACGGCGCGTATTATTACTATAACTACGATTTGACAAAGGGCTATGCCGGCACTCTCGAAGGCCTGGTTGACCGTTATCGGCAGGAGCAAATTCCGATTCATTATTTGCAATTGGACTCGTGGTGGTATTACAAAACCACGACCAATCCTGACGGCACACCGGGCGCCGAAAGAAAATCGAACGAGCTTCCCGCCGGCGAATGGAATCGTTACGGAGGTTTGCTGGAATACAAGGCCCACCCTTTTCTGTTTCCGAACGGACTGGCGGGATTCCACAAGGCCATTGACCTT
>JASHVW010000367.1 GCA_030044395.1 Verrucomicrobiia bacterium | reverse complement strand
GGCCAGCTCTGTTCCCAATTGCCTTTCGTTGTTTGTGTCCGAAGCATAGTCGGCGAGGGCCGCCGTGGCCGAATCGCCCAGGTTCCCGCTCAGATAAGCCGATACCGGATCGGACTTGCCGGCCAACTTACGCGCCAGAGACGGCAGGTTGATGATATCGCCGCGTGAAAACGGCGTGACGTTGGTCGGGTCCTGAATCCAACCATCGAGCGTCCGGCCATCGAACGGGGAGACAAATTTTGATGTTGGTTGGGCGGCACTGATGAGTGGAAGGCACAAGGCGAACAATGTGATCAAACGGATTGCATTGTCTTTCATATTTGATTTGGGAGTCATTTGATTTCCGGAGGGCTGAATTTTATCTCTGCAAGTCGCCGGGGTTTTCGGGGATGCCGGATTGATCGAGCAATTGAACCGCCGAGCACGCGGGCAGATCGGCATAGTCCTGAAGCACCCAGACGATTTTCTTGTCCGGTGTGAGCTCAATGAGTTGCGGCGCGGCGAAGCGGGCGTTGCCGCGGCCGCCGCCGCGGTTGCATATAATGGTGTCACCGTTGTCGAGCCGGTCGGCGGTCTGGACATCATGGAGTTGAATGCCGGGAAGGTCGCTTTTTTCGAGGCCCCAGACGATTTTGCCCCGGGGATTCACCTCGTGAACGTAGGCGTGATTGTCGCCGGTGATGAGAGTGTCGCCGTTCTTGAGCCAGACAGCCGCCCAAGGTGTTTGCGCGTCAACCGTCCAGATTTGATGCCAGCTCTTGTCGTATTCAATCACCTTGTCCTGCTTGAGGCAGGCGATGAGAAAGGTTCCGTGGCCTGTGACGCGGCAGTTTCGGTATTGCGGATGAACGGTTTTGGGATCCGTGGCGCTCACGGCGGGCAGCGTATGTTTCATCACAATTGAATTATCCTTCTTGTTCAGGATAATCATATGGGGCGGAAGTCCGTTCTGGACGACCATGACTTGATCGAGGCCGATGGGCTGGCAGGTGTGAATCTGCGTGCCGGGAGGACATTGGTACGTCCAGACAATTCTCTTGTCGGGGGTCACTTCATAACACGCGAACATTTTGGTGAGAATGATGTGGCCGTTCGACATCAGCCAGGCATCGTCAATTTCCCCGCCATTGGTAAAGGCGCAGGTCCAGATGACTTTGCCGTGATTGACAACGTAGAGCACATTGTTGCCCTCGCCGTAGAAAAGCATCGGATGCCGCGACAATCCGCCGCCGGGCCAGTGAGGGACGGCGTTGGTAGGATCGGGTACGGGGCGGGATGGCATTTGGGCTTCATCAGGTCCGGTTCCGGGCGCATTTTCAAACTGCTCGAGGACGCCCAGCATGGGTTGCGCGGCGCCAACGGTGGTTTCTGCGCCGCTCCCGGCGATGATGGCGGCGGCAAACACGAGTAACGCGGCCAGGAAATACGGCGCCGACCGGGATGAGTTCGATCTCATCCGATGAATTGGAGTTGAATTTTGAATCATAGATTTTGCACTTGGTGTCATTTTAACATTCCACGAAAAGGCCACCGGGCGATGAGCGCCCGGCGGCCTTGATAAATCCCCCTTGAGTTGACCGGCAAACTCGCCGGTCAATCTGCTTTACGGTTGATACGTCAGACGGAAGAACGTGACCCCGTTGGTCGCTGGTATCGTTAGCTGGTTGGTCTCGGTTGAATTCGGCACAGCGACCCAGTTGGTGCTGATGCCGACGCTCAGGCTGTTGGTCTGCATCTGCAAGGTCCAGCCGATTTGGTTGGTTGGCCACGTCAACGTGATGTTGCCGTTGGCGATCAAGGTCTTGATTTTCGCGGGAGTCAGGTTGGGCGCCCCGCTTGTCAAGGTGACGGAACCGTTCACTGCGAGATTGTTCTGCCAGACATAGGTCACCGCGCCCGACGCGCTCGTCAATGGCAGACTTACACTGTAACTCCCGCTCACGGCAGTGCTAAACAATTGGAATTTGGCGCCAGTTTCCAAATCCGGTCCCAGATTTGTCACCACCAGCGTGCCGTTGGCCGTAATGCTTGGCGATACCATCTCGTCGGCGACCTGCGTTTTCGTTTGATTGAGGTCCATCACCACTTTGCCGTTCAAGGTGATGGAATTCGTATCGGTCACAGTCGCCGTCGTCGTGCCGGCGCCCGGATTGACCAGCGAGCCTGCATCGGCCAGCAACGGTCCGACAATCGTGCCGCCATTGAACAACGACTGTCCACTGACGAGTTCAAAGTCACCCGCGATGGTGCCGTTCGCGCTCAAAGTCGCCCCGCCGAGATAAATGACGGGACTATTGGTGAGATTCGCGGAGCCTTGCAGCGCCAACGTGCCACCGGTAAGGATGGTGTTGCCGGTATAAGTCACGGGCTGGTTGGTCACGGTGAGCGTCGCGCTACCCTCGGTTTCCAAATCGCCGGGGCCACTGATGCCCGCTTCCAGGTACATGTCGCCGCTGTTCAACTTGAAGATATTGGTGCCGCCGGCCAAAGTCACCGGGCCATCCCAGAAGGAGTTGCCGCTTGATGAAGAAGCAATCCCGCCATTTTCAATGATCAGGCCCTTGACAAATGGCACGGCGGGAGGTTCTGACAGCGCATACATGTCAAGATCCCCTCCGCTGGTTACCACAAAGTTGCTGGAGGTATCGCCAAATCCGAGCAAGTAAGTTCCCTGCAGGCCAAACGTCCCGTTCTCCACATTGATGTTGGCCAACGCCGAGTCCACATTCACGTTGACCGTCTGGAACAGGGCGGTGCCCACCTTGGTGAGGTTGAAGGGTTGGCCGCCGGTGGACAAAGAAGGCGTGGCGGTGGAATTGCGCATATCCATGCGGCCCGAGCCGCCGATGGTGGTGTCACCCAACATCGTGAGGTTGTAGAAGGTACCCGCAGCCCCCACATAGGTGCTGCTGCCCGTGTTGTCCACAATCGCGCCTTGGCCACCCACGCCGGACCCGGAGGCGTATATCTGCACGGCACCGAGGCTGACGGTCTGGCTCGCTATACCCAGGCTTGCGCCCGGGTCCACGTACGTGGAAGCGAGCGTCGCGTTGCCCAGGGCAGTGTTATTATTTGCCGCCAAGGTTCCGCTCTGCACCGTGACGTTTCCATCAAAGGTGTTGGCTCCTGCCAGCGTCACCGTGCCGGTCCCGATATTGGTGATCGCTCCGGTAAAACCGCCGGTGATGATGTTGCTCAAAACCAGCGCGCTGTCGCTGCGGTCCAAAAGCAGCGTGCCGTTGTTGGTGAACAGGCCGGCGGCTGCCGCAGTCAGACCCAGACTTCCGTTGGTGTCGTCATTCCCCACCTGTAGCGTCGAACTATCGGCCACGGTAATGGTCCCGGGGAAGCTGTCGGCGCCCGAGTTGTCAATCTTCAGCTCGTTACCGGTCACATTCAATGGGCCTACGTTGCTGATCGAGCCGGAGCCCAGGAAACTGATCACCTGGGAGGCGCTGACGTTGATTCCCGATGCCTGTTCCAGACCGGAAACGTTGATGTTCGTGATGGAAGAACTGCCATCAAAATTGGCAACGTCGCCCTCGATAAAGGTCACGGGATTGGAGTTACGCGTCCAGTTGGTCGTGACCGAGTCCCACGTCGAGGAATAGGCGCCCGTCCAAATATCATTCCCGACGGCGGTGAGCACCTTGATTTGGATCGTGCCAGGCGTGGTGGAGGGATCAAGCACCGAGAATGAGAAGAACGGTCGGGTGGAAACCACCTTCAATTGATTGGTGGCGGTGCTCGGAAGCGTCGCGCCGCCATAAGTGACGAGAGTGTAAACGTCTCCCACACTCATGAACGACAGCGGCGCAATCTCCAGCGTGTTGGTGCCGATCACCGTCAGGCCGCTGGTCGCCGCCACGGTGTCGTTGTCGGAGGCCGTCGGCGTGGTATCCAGAGAAAGGAGGACCGTCGCGTTGCTCAAAGTGAGCGTGCCGGCCGTCAGTGTGCCAGACGCGTTTCCGATCGAGTTGTCCGGATCGCCAGGGGCAATCGTGCCGGCTTGCACCGTCACATTCCCGCTTGCTGTGCCTGTGCCGGCGAGTTCGGCGCCGTGATCAACCTGTACGGTTCCGGACAAACTGCCGTCCACACACAGCGTGCCGTTGCTGACGGTCGTGCCGCCGCTGTAGGTTGCCGTGGAACCGGTGGCGAAGATGTTGGTGCCGGCGCCGGTCTGCAGGTAAGCGCCGGTGCCACCCAGGGTGCAATCGCCCAGGAATATCAAGGTGGTGGCGGCCGCGGGACTGAAGACACAAGTGCCGTTCAAGGTAAATGGACTGTCGCTGATGGTGTTGCCAATGCCCGAGGAGCAACTCAACGTGGTTGCTACGCCATTGCCATTCAGATCAAATACCTTTGTGTAGTAAGTGGTATCGGCGTAGAAATCCAGCGTCGCGCCGGCGTCCACGGTGAGGGTATCCGACGGATTACCGAGGCTCGAGCTGGATTCCTGGATGCTGAAAAGACCGGCTTCCACAGTGATATTGGCCAGCGCCGGATCCACGCCCACATCCACGAGTGAAACCTGGTTGGCGCCAACCTTGAAGAGGTTGTAGGGATTGCTACTCGTCGAAAGGGTCGCCCCGGTGCCCCGGATGTCCCACCGTCCGGTGCCTCCAAAATACGTGTCCGCGGTCATCATCACGTTGAGCATGGCGTTCTCGCTGGCTGCGCCGGAATTGTAAATCGCGCCATTTCCCCCAACGCCTTCGCCGGCAACCATAACTTCATTGGTCACCGTCTGCCCGTCCACGTCCAGCGTCGCGCCGCTGTTGATGGTAACGGTTCCGGATCCAAGCGCAGTGCTGCTGGCAGTGCGCACTGTGCCCGAGGCTACGGTCGCTCCGCCGCTGAAAGAGCTGTTGCCGCTCAGGGTCACAATGTTGGTGTCCGTCTGTGACAACGACCCGGTTCCGGATATGTTGGCAGTGTTCGTCGTGTTGTTGCTTCGATCAAACACCAACGAGCCATAGTCCACGATGCCTTTGGGCGCGACGATGGCGCCATTGGAGTCGTTGTTTCCCAACTGCACTGTGCCGCTGTCAATCATCATGGGAGCCGGGGCGTAGAGGCTGCTGTTTCCGCCATTGTCCAGGATCATCGTTCCCGTGCCGGACTTGATGACGCTGCCCAACCCGGAAATAGTGTCGGGACCGGTGAAGGTATAGGTCACCGCGTTGTTGGTCACTTCCATCACGCCGGGTTCCACCACGTCCTCCACGCTCACCGTGCCGCTGCCCGTGTCATCGAAAATGGGCGAGTCGGCCTGATTGAACACAGACGGCGAGGCGCCCGCCGTGCCTTTAAAGGCAATCCAGTTGGTTGTGGTGTCCACGTCCCAATAGGTCGGGTTCACCGGGTTGGTTCCTGTCCAGGTGAGCACTTTGGGACCGTTCAACAGGACCAGGACGATTTCCGAATGAGTGACGTCATTGGAAACGTAGCCGATGGTGTCCGCGTTGGGCACCGTACCGATGCCGAAATTATTTCCTGATCCGCCGAGGCTCCCCGAGTATTTAACGATCGGAATTGAGACGGGATAGCCTGAAATTCCGTACACGGTGGTGATATTAATCAAGTTCGTCGTGCCGCCTGTGGCCAGCGAGGCAGAGGTGAGGTTGAGCGTGCTCGGACTCACGTTAAATGTGAAGGCGCCGTTGGTAGTGCCGAGCGCTCCCACGGACCCACCGCCGATAAAGGTCCCGCCGTCTAACCCCACCGGCTGGGTCGTCGCTATCCCGGCTGAAAGCCCACTCACATCCAGCGTGCCATTGGT
>JASHVW010000366.1 GCA_030044395.1 Verrucomicrobiia bacterium | reverse complement strand
TCACGGACGGACGCGGGAGAATCGCCCCAGATTATTCTTGCCCGGGCTTCGGTCAACAACGGGCTGGATTCTGTAGTCATAGTTGATTGCTGAGATCAGACAGCCTGAACATTGCCAACAGGATCCTCAATCCAAAACGATCCACTAAAAAAACTAATTCAAATCACCATCCCATGCGGAATGACGGCATTTTTGGGGATGATGACGATCCCGTCGCGGACATAATATAATTCGTGGTCAACGCTTTCGGGTTTGCCGGCGGGTGAAATGGTCACGTTGTTTCCAATGCGCGCATTTTTATCAATGATGGCATTTTCGATTTTGCAATGCTCGCCGATGCCCAGGCGCGGCAAGCCCCGGCTGTCATATCCTCCGATGGAATCATGCGATTCATAAAAATCACTGCCCAAAGTCACCACGCGGTTCAATTCGGCGCCGTCACCGATGACGGTGCGCAGGCCGATGATGGAGTTTTTGATGCGGGCATGATTCAGAATGCAGCCGTCGGAAATCACCGCATGGTCAATCTCCGCGCCATTGATTTTGGAGCCTGGCAAATAGCGAGGGCGCGAAAATACGAGGGCGTCCTCGTCAAAGAAATTGAACCGCGGCAGTTCCGAAACCAAATCGAGATTTGCCTCGAAAAACGAGCGGATGGTTCCGATGTCCTCCCAGTAACCTTGAAAAATAAAGGCGCGAACATTGTGGGAGTTGATGGCGTGCGGTATGATGTGTTTGCCGAAATCCGACAGCGGATTGTCGAGGAGCTTCTCGATTAAATTACGGTTGAAGACGTAAATGCCCATGGAGGCGAGGAACTTTTCGCCGCCGTCCTTGATGCCCATTTTATTCAGCCATTCCGGATGCAAATGCAACGAATCCAACAAGGCCGGTTCCCTGGGTTTCTCTACAAAACGTGTGATGCGATAGTCTTCGGACACCTGCATGATGCCGAACGATTGCGCCTCATTGCGTCCGACCGGAATCGTGGCGACGGTAATGTCTGCCCCGCATTCGGCGTGTTGCGCGATCATGTTGCGGAAATCCATGCGATACAACGCGTCCCCGCTGAGGATGAGCAAATAATCGAAGTCCTGGTTGAGGAAATGCACGAGGTTTTTCCGAACCGCATCCGCCGTGCCTTCATACCACGAGGTGTTCGTGAAGGTTTGTTGCGCGGCAAGAATTTCCACGAAGCCGCTGGTGAACTGGTCAAATTTATACGTGCGCGAAATATGCCCGTGGAGCGAGGCGGAGTTGAATTGCGTCAAAACGTAAATGCGCCTCATGCCCGAATTGATGCAATTGGAAATCGGGATGTCCACCAGGCGATATTTCCCGGCCAGGGGAACTGCGGGTTTGGCGCGGTCTTTGGTGAGTGGAAACAGTCGCGAACCTTGCCCGCCGCCCATAATCACACAAAGCACATTACTCGTATTAAACGTTTGGCGTCCCGAATTCATAAGATTCCTGGCTCGACGGCAATATACCGGGAAAATGATTCAGGGCAAGCGAGGGATTGCAAAATCAGTCGCGGGCGATAAACGGCGCGAATTCGTCGTGATGGTGCGGCGGAATGCGCGCCTTGAATTTCGCGGTTTTACCATTGTAACGCCGTTCGATGACCTGCCCCACTTTGTGCAGCCGGGCGATGACCTCCGCGCGCTCATGCGGGATTTTTAGTTCCAAAAATTCGCGCTTGGGCCGCAGTTGAGTCCCGATTTCGGCCAGCAAATGGGGCAGCCCTTCGCCCGTCTTCGCCGAGATTTCCACCGTGTGCGGAAATTTTTCCTTCAATCCGGCAATGAAGCCGTCCGCGCCGATGCGGTCCATTTTATTGAAAATCATGATAGTGGATTTTTCGCCGGCGCCGATTTCATCGAGAACCGCGTTGACTGCGGCAATCTGTTCTTCGGCTTGCGGGTGGCTGATGTCCACGACGTGCAACAACAAGTCGGCCTGCACCACTTCTTCAAGCGTGGCCTTGAACGCTTCGACGAGGCCGTGCGGCAATTTGCGGATGAAACCGACGGTGTCCGTCAGGAGTACATTTTGATTGGTGGGCAGTTTCAAGCGGCGGGTGGTAGGGTCCAGCGTGGCGAACAAAATGTCCTCGGCAAAGACGTCCGCCCCGGTAAGCGCATTGAGCAGTGTGGATTTGCCGGCGTTGGTGTAGCCAACGATGGAGGCCAGCGGCCATTGGCTGCGCTGGCGGCCCGTCCGTTGGGTTTCCCGGCGGCGGCGGACCAAATCCAGGTCGCGCGAAATCCGGTCAATGCGCTCCTGGACCTTGCGGCGGTCAGCCTCGAGTTGCGATTCGCCTTCGCCTCCGCGCATGCCGATACCGCCCGCTTGCCGCGACAGGTGGCCCCAAAATCGCGTCAACCGCGGCAGCAAATGGCGGAGCTGGGCGAGTTCGATTTGCAATTTGCCCTCTCGCGTGCGGGCGCGCTGCGCAAAGATATCGAGGATCAACTCCGTGCGGTCGAGCACCTTGCAATTGAATATTTTTTCCAGGTTGCGGCTTTGGGCGGGCGAGAGTTCATCGTCAAAAATCACCGTGTCCACGTCGTTGCGTTTGCAGTAATCGGCAAATTCCTCCGCCTTGCCTTTGCCGATGAACGTGGCGGGCGCGGGTGCTTCCAGTTTCTGGAGGCCTTCGCCGGCAATTTCGCCGCCGGCGGTTGCCGCCAATTCGCCGAGTTCCGCGAGCAATTCGCGCGCGTCCGGGCCGGAGCGCGATTTCAGTTCGGTGCCGATGAGGAAGACCCGTTCAGGCCGCGTATTTCTGGTTTCGATGAGCGCTTTCAATTGTCAAAAAAGGATAACACAAGTCCGGGGACAATTTCAGTTTCAATTTTCGGTTGCCTTGCAAGAAGAGCCATTCCGTGGTGAACGGCTTGGAACCCATCCATCTAGAACAAACGTTGGACTGGACTTATTTTGCCGTGGTTGGCCTAATTTTCGTCAATGAAAAAAACGTTTCTTCCCGGCGCTTGCCTCGTGGCTTTGGCCGCCGTTTCCGCCGTGGCGCAATCCTTCCCCCAGGTTCAATTGCAACGGGTGTTTCCGAAATTGGCGCTGGATGCCCGGCCGGTCTGGATGTGCCAGCCGCCCGATGGCTCTGGGCGTTTCTTTATCGTCGAACAAACCGGCCACATTTTCGTCCTGAAAAAGAATTCGGACGGCAGCGACGCCAGGGAGTTTTTGAACATCGAAGACCGCCATCCCATGTTCGGAAACGAGGACGGTTTATTGAGTATCGCCTTTCATCCCGGTTTCAAGACCAACGGCCTGTTTTATATTTATTACACCCAAAAGAATACGCCGCAGGACATTCGGCGGCTGAATAACGGTTTGCCCGTCGCCTTTCCCTTTCGGAGCGTCGTGAGCGAATTCAAAGTTTCCGCCACCGATCCGGACCAGGCGGATATGGGCAGTGAACGCGTGATTTTTGAGGTATTGCAGCCATTCGAAAATCACAAAGGCGGCGAACTGCTCTTCGGTCCGGATGGATACCTTTATCTTGGGTTGGGCGACGGCGGACGCGGTGACGACCCGTTCAACAACGCGCAAAATTGCACATCCTATCTGGGCAAGCTCCTGCGCTTCGACGTTAATACCCGCGCCACCGTCGGCAGCGGTTATCGTATGCGGCATTTGGAATACGGATTTCCACCGGACAATCCTTTTATAAATGAGCCGTACATGGGCGGCATCGGCGCGCAAAAGGAAATTTACGCCTACGGCCTGCGCAATCCGTGGCGTTACAGTTTTGACCGCCAGACGGGCGATTTGTGGGTTGGCGACGTCGGCCAGGATTTGTGGGAGGAGGTTGATCTTATCGTCAAGGGCGGCAATTACGGCTGGAACGTCCTCGAGGGAGCGCATCATTTCAAACCAGGACCGGTGGGAGCGCAGTACATTGACCCGGTCATGGAATATCCACACCGACCCAATCTGCTGCCCGTCTCCATGTTTCCCAACCACACCATTGGCCTTTGCATCATCGGCGGATATGTATATCGCGGATCGAAGTTTCCGTCTCTCGACGGCATTTACATTTACGGTGATTACAATTTGGGAACGATTTGGGGCTTTCGCTACGATCGCGCCGCGCACAAAGTCACCGACCAGGGAATGATGCTGAGCCAGCAGGAAAACATCACGAGCTTTGCCGAAGACAACGACGGCGAACTGTACGTCCTGATGCAGGACGGCGCGATTTACCAAATCGAGGCAAAGTAGCCACACAGTTGCATTGCCAACAGGCCGGCGTCAAATCTGAAAATCCACC
>JASHVW010000365.1 GCA_030044395.1 Verrucomicrobiia bacterium | reverse complement strand
CAAACATTGGTTGTCAACCGTCCGGTCTTCACCGGCTCGGCGGTTGCCGCAATGCACCAGGGCCTCGCACCGCAGCCGGCCACGCAACAAAATGCCGCGCACCCATGGTATTACACCCAGCCTCAGCAACCTGTTTATCAAGAGGGGAACGCCCTGCCAGCCCGCCCCGGCAGGGCACAGGTCCGGCAATATAGCGTCTGGACTCCGCCTCAACCAATCCCCCAGACGTCCCAGGCGGAATCCCCCGCCGAACCTCAACCCATTTATCGGGATAACAAGGAGCCGATGCCGGATTACAATACCACCCCCGGCGAACGCTACACATCCCCGCGCGGGCAGCCGTCCCGCCAGGAACCGCAGCCTTCGCGCGAACAACAACAACCTTCGCGCGATCAGCAACAACAGCCCTCGCGCACGCAGCAGCAGCAGTCCGGTTCTCAGCAGCTACATTGATGTCCGTTGAAGCGTTGAAGGGTCAGCCCATTGAAGCTCGCCCTACTATAAAATTTAAAATAAGTGTGGCTGGAATTCAGAATTCAGCCTTTCCCTCTCCGCCGGCCGCGGGCAAAATGACCGCGTGGGAATTTCGCTTCGCCAGTTCGAGCAGATGAAAGAACGCGTCGCCGGCAAAACGCCGCGCCCCATCACGTTCGTTTCATCCCGAACCTCCGGCGCCACGACCTCCATCATTTTGGGTGTTGACCCATCGCTGCGCGGGACCGGGTTTGGCATCATTCAATCCGCGAATCCGCATCCTCGAACACTCGCCTTTGGGACCATCTCCTGCCCCCAAAATTGGGAGCGTTCGCGTTGCCTGGCCAAAATTTCAGAAAGGTTGCGCTCCGAAATCAGAAAATATCGTCCCACCGTTTGCGTCATCGAGGGCCTGTTTTATGCCCAGAACTTGCAAACAGCCTTGATTATGGGTGAAGCCCGCGGCGCGGCTTTGGCCGCCATTGCCGAAAGCGGCATCGGAATTTTTGAAATCGCCCCGCGCAAAGTGAAGCAGGCTGTCGTCGGCTACGGCGCGGCCCAAAAGTCCGCCGTCGCCAATATGGTCCAGCGCCTGTTGAATTTGCCCAGACCGCCCGCCCCCGACGCGGCAGACGCCCTGGCGCTCGCCCTGGCCCACGCGCGGGAAAATTCGCGATACGACCTGTCGCTGCCCAAAAGAATCTGATGATTACGTTTCTCCATGGCAAACTTGTTCACGCCCTGCCCACTCAGGCCATCGTGGACGTCAATGGCGTCGGTTACGAAGCCCTCATTCCGTTGTCCTCCTTTGACAGGTTGCCGCCGCCTGGCAGCGACGTGATGTTGCTCACGCAATTGATTGTCCGTGAGGATTCCCACGCGCTTTATGGTTTCATGTCTGGACCGGAACGCGACCTGTTCCGGTTGCTGGTGAACACCGTTTCCGGCATCGGCCCGAAAATTGCCCTCAACATCTTGAGCGGCATTTCCGTGGCAGCCTTCCGTGGCGCCGTGGCCAATAGCGATGTGAAATCGCTTTCCCAAATCTCCGGCGTTGGGAAAAAAACCGCCGAACGCATCGTGGTTGAATTGCGCGATAAAATCGGGGCGGCAGGCGCCTGGGAGGCCGCCAGCGCCCAGCACGGGCTGTCTCCGGATGCCCAAAAACTCAACGATGCCGTCCTGGCTCTGATCGCCCTGGGCTTCAAGCAAATAGATGCCCACGATGCCGTCCGCGCCGCCCAGAATTCCCTGGGCGCAAAGGCGACCGTCGAGGATTTGGTGCGCGCCTGTTTGAAAAAAGGAGCATGATGGCCGCAGCAAATCCGAAATCCGAAGCCCAAAACCAGAACTCGGCCGGAGTGGTCATTCCGCATAGGGCCAAATGGCATCGGCGCCTCGCCGCCACCATTATTTATCTTTCGTTGCGGTTGCTCGGCGCCACCATCCGCTTCCACCTCGATGACCGGCCGGGCTTCTTCCGCGAGCCGCCAAAAGAACACATTATTTTCGCTCTTTGGCATAATCGCCTCGCCCTCTCCCCGATGCTCTATCGCCGTTTCGTCCTCAAATTTGCGCCCAAACGCCGCCTGGCCGGAATGGTTAGCGCCAGTCGCGACGGCGGACTGCTGGCGGAAATCCTCGAGCATTTCAGCATTCAACCCATCCGCGGTTCCTCTTCGCGCCGCGGAGCGCAGGCCCTGTTCGAGATGACGAATTGCGCCGAACGCGGTTACGACCTGGCGATTACCCCCGACGGCCCTCGCGGCCCGCGCTACGAGGTTCAAGATGGAGTGGTCGCGACCGCCCAACTTACCGGCCTGCCCATCGTCCCCGTCTCCTATCACCTCAGCTGGAAAATCCAATTGAAGAGCTGGGATGGTTTCCAGGCGCCGCTGCCCTTTGCCCGATGCCAGATCACCGTCGGGAAAATCTTCCGCGTGCCGCGCGATGTCACTGACGCCGGGCGCGAGGAATTGCGGAATCAATTGGAATCGGAACTGCGCGCGATTTCGCGCGACTGAAAATCCGCCTCTTTCAAATCGAATGATTGCCCGCGTCAGCCTTGAAATCGCGTTGCGGAAGGAATTTGATTATGCCATTCCGCCTGTATTGGCCGGCCAAATCAACGTGGGGACGCGCGTGCAGGTCCCGTTTGGCGCTCGAAAAATTTACGGAACGGTCACCGCTCTCGCCGCGGAGTCCGCCCATGCCGGCATTAAACCAATCTTCAAGATCATCGGCGCGCAATCGCTGGTAACGCCAAAAATTTTGAAACTCGCGCGCTGGATTGCCGATTATTACTGCTGCGCGCCGGAGACCGCCCTCAAATCCGTCCTGCCCGAAGCCGTTCGCAAAAAAGAGGAAGGCTGGAAGAAACAACTGTTCGTGCGCGCCTTGCCTTCTGTCGGTGATTTCCCCCCATTGCCCAAGCGCCAGCAGCAGGTGTGGAACATCATCGAAGAGCGCCGTGAAATCTTGCTGGCCGAACTCCTCGCATTGGCCGAAACAACCGCGGCAACCGTTCGCAAGTTGGAAGACCGTGGTTTGATTGATATCACCCCGGAAATTTCCGAGCGGGACCCCTACGCCCGGGAACATATTCTCCCTTCGCAACCTTTGCTTTTGAACGCCGCCCAAACCGCCGCCCTGGAAAAAATCTGTGGCCCCGGCGTCCCGCGGATCGGGCAGGGCGCGCCCGGCTTCAAACCGCCGGACGCCGGGGCGTCGCCATCGTCCATCCGCCACCCGCCATCCCCCGTATTCCTCCTTCACGGCGTCACCGGCAGTGGAAAGACCGAAATCTACCTCCAGGCGATCGCCCATTCTTTGGAACAAGGCAAGGGCGCCATTGTCCTCGTCCCGGAAATTTCGCTCACGCCGCAGACCGTGGAACGCTTCAAGGCCCGGTTCAGCTCCGGCAAATGGCAGACGCTGGTCGCCGTGCTGCATTCCCGCCTGAGCGCCGGCGAGCGCCACGATGAATGGCACAAAATCCGCCAGGGCCGCGCCCGCATTGTCATCGGCGCCCGCTCCGCCATCTTCGCCCCCGTCGAACCTCTCGGCCTTGTCATCGTGGATGAGGAACACGAAACCAGCTACAAACAGGAGGAAGCTCCGCGCTATCATGCCCGCGACGTGGCCATCGTCCGTGGCCGAATGGAAAACGCCGTCGTCATTCTCGGTTCAGCCACGCCCTCCCTCGAAAGCTATTACAACGCAAAAAATGGAAAATACACGCTCCTCGAATTGCCTGAACGCGTGGATGATCAAAAGCTGCCGCGCGTCCGCGTCGTGGACTTGCGGCAGACGGCGATGAAGGAAAGAGGCAATTTCATTTTCTCTCCGCAACTCAAGGAAGCCATCCACCTGCGGCTGGATCGCCGGGAACAAACCATTCTCTTTCTCAACCGCCGCGGCTATTCAACCTCCCTGCAATGCGAAAAGTGCGGCTATGTCGCCAATTGCCCCAATTGCAGCATCTCCGTCACCTACCATCGCATCGAGCAAAAGGTCGCCTGCCACATTTGCGGCTTTGTGGACAAGGTCCCCAAATCCTGCCCGAATCCCAAATGCAATAATCCCGCCATCCGCTTCTCCGGCACCGGCACGCAGCGCGTCGAAGAAACCCTCTTAAGGCTCTTCCCCGACGCCCGCGTCCGGCGCATGGACTCCGATGCGATGAAACGCAAGGACGATTATCGCAAAACCCTCGGCGATTTTCGGGCCGGCAAAATTGATATCCTCGTCGGCACCCAAATGATCGCCAAAGGCTTGCATTTCCCGAATGTGACCCTCGTCGGCATAGTTCACGCCGATTCCGCCCTCCATCAGCCGGATTTTCGCGCCGGCGAGCGTACCTTTCAGCTTTTGACGCAGGTCGCCGGGCGCGCCGGCCGCGGCGACGTCGAAGGCGAGGTCTTTGTCCAGGCATTTACCCCCTTTCACCCCGCCATCCAATACGCCCGCCGCCACGACTTTACCGGCTTTTACCACCAGGAACTAGAATTCCGCCAACAGTTGAAATATCCGCCCCTCAGCCGCGTCGCTCTCCTCACCCTCAAGGGCCGGAACGAAGACAAGGTGAAATTTTCCGCCGAACATTTGCGAAAGGTGATTGAATCCACGGTCCGCGGTGCGCCGATGGACCTCCGCGATTTGATCCTCTCCGGTCCCGCGCCCGCGCCATTGCTGCGCGCGGAACAGTTTTATCGCCATCAAATCATGCTGCGCACCCGCGCGATGAGCAAATTAAGCGCGACGCTGGCAAGAATTGTTGCTTCCCTCGTCTTGCCCGAAGGCGTGGCCCTTTCCGTGGACGTTGATCCGGTGGAGCTCGCGTAAAAAAATATCGCAAATTTCCTGAAACGGCTTGGTGAATCGCGCGTATGTGTGCTAGAATTGACCTGCATCGCCTTGGGGATCCTGTTTTGTCATGCGATTGGTCATTGTTTCAAACCGGTTGCCATTCACGGTCTCGTGTGGAAACGGCGGGCCGGAATTCAAAAGCAGTTCAGGCGGATTGAGCACCGGTCTGGCCAGCTATTTGCGCCAGGCCTCTGGAAATCGTCCGGATTATTTCTGGTTGGGCTGGCCCGGCGCCGAGGTTGCGCCGGAGCACCAGGCGGCTGTGAAAAAATTCGGCGAGGAACAGTTTAAATGCGCCCCGGTCTTCCTGCCGGAGAAAAGCATGGAACGCTTTTATCACGGCTTTTGCAACAAAACCATCTGGCCGCTCTTCCACTATTTCCCGCCGGTCGCCCAATATGACGAGCAGTTCTGGCAGGAATACCGCAATGTCAACCACATCTTTGGCGAGGCCGTGGTCAGCGCCTTGCGTCCGGACGACATGGTATGGATTCACGACTATCACCTGATGCTGCTGCCGGGGATTATCCGCGGAAAATTCCCCGACCTGTCCGTGGGGTTTTTCCTCCACACGCCGTTTCCCTCCTACGAACTGTTCCGGATGCTTCCGCGCGCCTGGCGGGAGGAAATCATCGGCGGACTCCTCGGCGCCAGCGTTGTTGGATTTCATACCCATGATTATGCCCGGGATTTTTTGACTTCGGTTCTGCGGACCGCCGGGCATGAGCACCAGCTTGGCAGTCTGACCGTGAACGACCGCGTGGTCAAGGTGGACACCTTCCCCATGGGTGTTGACTTCGACCGCTTTCACCGGGCGGCCGCCGCGGCCGAAACCCAGCGGCGGGTGGCGGAATTGAGCACAACCTGTGTCGGACAAAAGGTGATTTTTTCCGTGGACCGCCTGGACTACACGAAGGGGTTGATCAACCGACTGCGCGGTTACGACCTGTTCTTGAAGCGCAACCCGCAATGGCACGGCAAGGTGGTGTTTATCGTCTCGGTGGCGCCCTCGCGGGTCGGGGTGGAAAGTTACCAGGCGATGAAATTGGAACTGGAGCAAATGGTGGGCCGCATTGTCGGCGTGTACGGCACGGTGCAATGGACGCCGTTGGTCTATCAGTTCCGCAACCTGGGTTTTGAAGAAATCGTCGCGTTCTACCGGCTCTGCGATGTCGCGCTGATCACGCCGCTTCGCGACGGCATGAATCTGGTTGCCAAGGAATTCATCGCCTCGCGTCCTGACCAGAAGGGCGTTCTGATTTTGAGTGAAATGGCGGGCGCGGCCAAGGAAATGGGCGAGGCGATCATCATCAATCCCTTTCATCACGAGGAATTTGCCGGCGCCTTGGAACAGGCCCTGGCCATGTCGGAAGACGAGCAAATCCGCCGCAACCGCATTTTGCAGGAACGTTTGCAACGTTACAACGTCAACCGCTGGGCCGAGGACTTTATCCAGGCGATGGTGTCAGTGGAAAAGAGCGATGCGGCGCGGCGCGCCCGCCTGCTGACCGGCAGGGCCTATACCAGCGTCCTCCAGCAATATCGGGCCGCGCAACGGCGGAAGATGCTGCTGGATTACGACGGTACCCTTGTGCCGCTGGCGTCCGAACCAAGATTCGCCCAACCGGATTCCGAGTTGGCCGACGTTCTTGCGGGTCTCTGCGCCGATTCCCGGAATGAAGTGGCGATTATCAGCGGCAGGCCGCGGCGCGATTTGGAAATGTGGTTTGGAAAACTGCCGATAACTCTTGTGGCGGAGCACGGGGTCTGGCTGCGCCGTCCGGATTCCGAATGGCGCCTGTTGAAGAACATGTCGGCGGAATGGAAGGAACGGGTGCGCCCCATTTTGCAACTCCATGTGGACCGGCTCCCGGGCGCGCTGCTAGAAGAAAAGGAATTCTCGCTCGCCTGGCATTTCCGCCGCGCCGATCCCGAGCAGGCGCCTCAACGCGCCAAGGAATTGCTGGATGACCTGGCCGGGTACACGCGCAATATTGACGTGCAGGTGCTCGAAGGCAACAAGGTCGTTGAAGTCCGCAACAGCGGCGTCAACAAAGGCACGGCGGCAATGGAATGGCTCGCGGCGCGGGAGGCGGATTTCCTGATCGGAATCGGCGATGACTGGACCGATGAAGATTTGTTCCGCGCCTTGCCGCCCACGGCTTTCTCCATCCGGGTTGGTCTGGCCAACACGTCCGCCCGCTATTACCTGGGGAATTCCGGCGCCGTCAGGCGAATGCTTCGTGAGATGGCTTTCCCTCTGCGCGAAGCGCCATGACTGAGAATTCTTCCAGACTCAGGGGCGGAATTGGATGCCGGGGACGCGGACCTGATTTTCTCGCGTCATCCTGTCTTACGACCAATCTGGGGTCCGGCCCCGCTTGACATCCATCCTTATCAGGCGACTGTTACACCGGAGGTGCAATGAATGCTTCGACGGGAACAAATTTTATTGGCGGGTTGGTTTCTTCGCCGGCGCAGTATCTGTCGCGCGGATTGGCCCACGTGTTCGGCGCGCAAATGCAGGGCGCCGCCTTTGGACGGATCACCTGGGCGGATTTAATCATTGCGGCGATTCCGCTTTTATTTGTGGCGCTCCTCAACGTGGCGCTGTCGTTCATCTTTCGCCGTCAGGTGGATCAATCCCATCCCATCCACTGGCGCAAGCATCTCTTCGGCAATCTCGGCGGCCCGGTTTACCTCCTTCTCTGGATTGGCGGAATCTATCTGGGCATCGCCCCGCTATTGTTGAAATTGTGGTCCGGCGCTTATCTGAAGGATGCCGAACATATTTTTAACGACTTTTTCGGCGCGGTCCTGTTGATTGCCTTGTTGTGGCTTTCCTTCCGGCTCGCCCGTGCGGTGGAAGCAAGGGCGACGGTTTGGGCGCTGAAAATTCCCGGACGGGCGGTCAAATTTTTGGTGCCATTATTGGGCCGAAGCCTCCGCGTGCTTTTGCCCGTCCTCGTCGTGGTCTTCGCGCTGCCCGCTTTCCTTCCAGGAGCAGATGAACCCGCCTTTGCCCGCGCCAACAGTATCTTGATCATTCTTGCCGTCGCCTGGGTGTTGTTTCAAGCCGTAGATTTGGGGCAGAAATCGTTGCTGGCCGAATATGATATCACCACCGCCGACAACCTGCGCGCGCGAAAAATCCACACCCAATTCCGTCTCATCGGCCGGACCCTCCACGTCATGATTGGTCTTTGCACCGTCGCCTCCATTTTAATGCTGTTCCAGGTGGTGCGTCACGTCGGGGCCAGCATGTTGGCGTCGGCGGGAATCGTCAGCATCGTCGCCGGAATTGCCGCGCAAAAGACCCTCGCGAACTTTATCGCCGGTTTTCAAATCGCGCTCGCCCAACCCATACGCCAGGACGACGTGGTCGTCGTTGAGGGCGCATGGGGCCGGATTGAGGAAATCACGTTGACCTATGTCGTCGTGCATGTTTGGGATGACACCCGCCTGGTACTGCCGTTGACCTATTTCGTTGAAAATCCGTTTCAAAATTGGACGAAGACGTCCGCCCAATTGCTTGGCTCGGTACTTGTTTATGCGGATTATACTTTGCCGGTGGATCAGGCGCGTCAGGCCCTCAAGGAAATCGTCGAAAGACAGCCGCTCTGGGACAAGCGCTTTTGGAACCTGCAGGTAAGCGATGCGGATGAAAAAACGATGCAATTGCGCGTGCTGGCGACCGCGGCCGATTCGTCCAAGGCCTGGAATCTGCGTTGCG
>JASHVW010000364.1 GCA_030044395.1 Verrucomicrobiia bacterium | reverse complement strand
TATTGGAACCTGACCCGGCGGATTGGGTTATACGCGGGGGGCGGGCCGGCGGTAGGGTTGGTTTCGGGGGATTTGACGCCCAGCGGCATTGTCACCCTGGCTAACGGGACAAGTGCCCATTACAATGCTTCTTCCGTGAGTGATACAGATTTTGTGTATGGCGGGTATGTGAACGCGACGTTGGTTTATCATGCGGTGGAAGGGGGCGATTTTTATCTTGGGGCGCAATACATGCCAATGGACGGCGCGAACTTCAGGGGGAACGGGATGAGCGCGCATCTGGATTTGAGCGGGCAGGTGTATGTGACGGCGGGGATTAATTGGCCGTTTTGATTTTACCTCAATCCACGTCCGGCTTGACGCATTGTTGGAGCCGTTGTAGGTCTTCAAGGTCAGCGGGGGAATAAGCCGGCCAAAAGGTGCCGAAGAAGATTTTGGGGGCTTTCCATTCCCAGTGCTCGACGTGGCCGTCGGCAAAAGAAAGGTTTGCGCCCTGATCATGCCGGTCAGCGGGCAGGTCGAGCCAATAATCCGCCCAAGGGCTATCCGGTCCAAAAACGCCGAAGGTCGCGTCGAAAATGTCCTGCTCTTGATCGTCAATGAAGACGAATAGGTTGCTGGGCGGCGGCTGAAGAATTTCCGTGTATTTATAGTAACTGCTGGCAGCATTCGTACAGCCTAGGCTGATATCCATGCAATAGCTCCGGGTGCGGAGCAGATTGGGGTCGCCAACGACGGTGGATTGGTCGGACGGACAATGATAAATCGCCGGCGATTTGTTGTAAGGGAACAGCAGGCCGATTTCCACGTTTGTAGGCGTCGTGTCATACGGTGCCAGGCCGGGGCACCAGGAATCCGGATTCGATGCGGAAGTCAATGCATTGGTGGATGATGGGGCGGAAACAAATCCGCCGACCTGATTTGGCACGAGAAAATCATTGAAGTCGGTCGAGTAGAGGTGGCAACTCATCTCGAGTTGGTTGAGATTGTCCAGGCAGGCGGCGGTTTGGGCGCGTTTGCGGGCGCGGCTCAGGACCGGCAGCAATAGCGCAGCCAGAATTGCGATGGTCATAATGACCACCAGCAACTCAATCAACGTGAAGCCGGCAACTGCCCGCCTACGCGTGCTTGTCGGACGGAAACGCATGATGAACTGACAACTTCTCCCTCTGTGCGTCCGCCGTCTGGACGGTGCAACAGATTTCAACGTACCAATACATCGTCTTTGGCGATTTTCAACGTAAATTTGGGATGAGAGGAAAGTCGGGGGAAAATATGAAAGCGAAGATAAAAGATGAAGGATGGCAGCTGGATTGGAGAGACGGGGCTTATTGCAACGTGAGGATTTCCGGACGCAATTGGCCGACACAGACGGATGGTAAATTGGGGTCAATCGAACCGGTCACAGGCTTTTCCGTGTCAATGTGGCCGTCGGCAAAGTCCACGTTTGCCTGTTGGTCGTGACGAAAATGGCCATTGGGATAATTGTTTGGGCTGCCATAGTCGGTTTCCAAATCCACGTAATACCATTCTTCCAGCATGGGATTGGTGCGGGAGGCGGGTGCCTGGAAATTATTGACCTGGGCGGCATCGGCAAACAGGGCAATGTCCGCCGGATGCCGGATTTGATTGTCGTTCACTGCGATTTGTCCCGGTCCACCGAAGACATAGGAATTGCAGCCGTAACTGAAGATGAAGTTCGTGCCTTTCAATTTAAATGGCGCCAGGGCCGTCACCAATGCCGGACAGAGCCGCACGTCGCTCCCTCGCAAATAAGGATAAAGCGCTCCGCGAGACAAGTCGAACAGGCGGTCTCCCTCGGCGCCAGGTCCGATCCAACCGAACCAGTAAATCTCGCCGTAATTGGTAGAGCCGAAAAAGTAGGAGAAACTGTTTCCGTGATAATCATCCCAATACAATTGCGTAGCCATGCCGAGTTGGCGGAGATTGCTCACACAGTCGGCGCGTTTGGCGGTGCCCCGGGCATTGTTCAGCGCCGGCAAAAGGATGGCGGCGAGAACGGCAATCATGGCGATGGCAACGAGGAGTTCAATCAGGGTGAAGGCATGTCGAAAATGTCTGGTTCCGCCGGAACCGGCGTCAATCTCGCGCAACGCCATTTCCTCAAATGGCCGCGCGGGTTTAACGACGACGAGTTTGGTCTTCGCCGCCGCCGGGAAATCGCACTTATGCGAGACGCCCACGAGCCGGTCGCCGAGGCCGATGGGGAAGACCATTTCGGTCGCGGCTGGCAGAAACGAAATGAGGCGCAGTTCAGTCATTATGGCGAATATCTATGCAGGCAACAGGTCACAAAACCAGAATCCTTTCGTCGCGCGCGGGCCGGAAGGCGGGCAGACGTAAGCCGAATTGGAATCCGCAGAATGCGTAACTTCCATGGGGCGATACACTTTTCCGCCGACTTTGAATTTCACCGGCTGCTTGAAAACCGGGCCGGCGAAGGCGAAGGAATGAAATTCCCCGTTTTCACCACAGGGATCCACGTTTGCCGGGAGCGAGCGGATGAATTCCTCGTCAATGTTCCGGCCCACGGCGGTTTCATCCAGATAGGCGTCGTTGACGCAGCAGACGACCGTGCCGAAGTTGAGCGCGAAAAACTCGCGGATGAGTTGGCGCGAATCATTTTTCCAGATGGGGAAAATGCCGCGCATCCCGACATGCGCCAGGTTTTCCTCGCGCCAGCGTTTGAGATCTTCAAGGAAGATGTCGCCGAAGGCGCATCCGACGGCACCACGGGCTTGGTGCGCCATGAGGCACGCGGACATTTTTTGCTGATACTCCTCGTTGGAACTACGCCGGCTGACAAAGATTTTTTCGAGCGGCAAACCGATGGATTCGGCCTGCCGCTCAAGCAGTTCCAGCCGGAC
>JASHVW010000363.1 GCA_030044395.1 Verrucomicrobiia bacterium | reverse complement strand
GAAAGCACGCGGAAATTTACGATTGACGATTTACGATTGACGAGCAAAAAGGCTCACACGATGCCGATTGCGAGCAGAAGTCACTGATTATTTTGGCGGAATCACCCAGCGCCCGTCAATCATGCTCGCCTGCACCGGGCCATCATGGGCGAGCACCGTTTCGTTAATCTCTCCGTGTTTTCCGGAGACGGGGATCGCGATCAAATCGGCGAGGGCAGCAGCACGGAGCTCGCCGATTTGCCCACGCTGGCCCAGCGCCCGCGCCCCGTTTAGAGTCGCCATCCGGAGAACTTCCGCCGGGGAAACAGCCCGGTCGGCGTCGGCGAGCGCGCGCATTTCCTCGAACAGGTTCAGTTCCGGCTTTTGTTCTCCTGCGACGCGAACCGTGGCAAGGCTGTCGGTGCCGAGACAAAGGTTGGCGCCGGCGTTGGCCAGCCGTTCACGCATGAATGGCAGGTGACGAAAATAGGCATGGCTGCGCGGACAATGAACGACGCTGACCTTTCGCCGGGCCAGCAGGCGGAGGTCGTTTTTATCCAGGTAATTCGCGTGGGCGGCCAGAAAATTTTTGCCCAGAAGGCCTGCCTGTTCGAGATGCTGAACGGGCGAGCCAAAGCCACAATCGGAATTGTCGCGACCATTTTTCTTGAGCCAATCGAACATGCCGCCGCGGGCGTGGGCAAACATCTCATATTCCAGGTCGGATTCAGCAACATGGGTGGTAAGGCGGAGGTTTTGGTCGCGAGCGGCCTGGGCGCAAAGCCGGAGCAACTCCAGTGAAGTGGAGTAGGGCGCATGCGGCGAAAGCGCCACCGCGCAGCGCGGGTGGGCCAGTGATTCGCTCTTCCGAATGGCGTCGCCCAGAATTTTTGCGGGATCCCGTTTTAAACGAACGCCGGTCATTTCAAGGAATGAAATGATTCGCAATGGGGTGGAATCCCAAACCTCCGGGAGCAATTCGGGAACGCATTCGATGTCTGCGACCGTAGTCACGCCCGAGTGGAGGAGCATTTTGGCGCCATGCAACCAGGAGTTGGCGTAGTCGGTGTAACTCCACTCGGCCTTGGCGGCAAGCATCCGCGGAATCCAGTCGGTGAATTTTCCTGGCGGCGGCCAAAGGCCGGCCATGTCAGTATAGTCCAGGTGGCAATGCGCGTTGACAAGGCCCGGCAGCAAAACGACGTCACCCAGGTCCGTAAGCTCGCCATTCGTAAATTCAGATTTTATCTCCGTCCAGGAGCCAACCGCCTGAATTTTATTATCGGAAACGGCGATGGCGCCGTTGGGGACAGGCGGGGCAGCGACCGGGAGGACGGTGCGGGCGCGGACGATCATCAGGTAGAAGCTTCGCGCTTGGCCTGCTTTAACTTGGCGGCGTCCTTGTGTTTGCGGGCCTTGATTTTATTGTGCCGTTTGCGGATTTGTTGCTCAATTTTTTTTGCCACCACGTCGATTGCCGCGTAGAGATCGCTGTCGCGCGCTTCTGCAAACAGGTCCGGGCCGCGCATCGCGAGTTGCATGGAGCAGCAAAATTTCCGTTCCGGGGCGCGCTGGTGATCGTTTTCCAGAGTGACGCGCGCGTCCACGGCACGGGAGTCGAGATGATCGAGTTGTTCGAGTTTTTTGACAACGCGGTCTTCCAGGGTTTTTGTTAAAGTCACATTATGTGTAGAAAGAATTAATTTCATCTTGTTTCAAGATGCAATTGGCGGGCGAAAAAAGCGAGTTTTTTCCCGTTTAAGCGGGGGAAGAAGGTGTCATCCGCGTGACGATCACGCATCCCTCGCCGGAACCGTTTTTGGAAAGAAAACAACCATAGTTCCTGCATAAAAATGAGACAACCCGTTTCGTGGCCGTTCTGAACTTGCCGATTTAAATGGAAAAAACCTGATTCTCCTCGAAAAGTTCCTGCAAGCGAAAATCATGCCGAAATCCTTGTCTTTCCGTCGAATTGAATTACAATGATTCGCATGGCTCAAGGACTACAACTGTCCCAGCGGCTGACGCAATCGCTGGTGCTCGCACCTCAATTGCAACAGTCGCTGGCATTGCTGCAAGCGCCCACCCTGGAACTGAAGGCGCTGGTCGAGCACGAACTGGAGCAAAATCCGGTGCTCGAAGAGGTGGCGTCCGCCGATACGGAGATGCGCGAGAAATCCACGGCCGACGACGCGGAGCCGACAAATGATGACGCGGAATTGCCGGCCGCCGCCGATAATGCGTCGGAGCCCGCGGAGGAGGCTGCGTCCGCGGAGGACACTGCATTTGACACCGCCATGGAGAAAACGGCGACCGAGCCGGTGGACGATTTTCAAGCGGAGTTCGACAAGCTGGTGCAGTTGGACCAGGAATGGCGCGATCATTTTTCCCAGACGAACATCCCCATCCGGCAGACCACCGAAGACGAAGAGAAGCGGCAGTTCATGTTCGATTCGCTCACGGTGGAAACGTCACTGGCGGAATTTTTAATGGAGCAGGTGCGCGAAATTGATTTGAGTGAGGAGCAGCGCGCCATCGCCGAGTTGATCATCGGCAATATTGACGATTACGGGTATCTCAAGGCGACCGTCGAGGAGATTTCCGCGTCGAACAATTTGCCGTCCGAAAAAATCTCCGAGGTGCTGAAAGTCATCCGCACCTTCGATCCGCCAGGGGTGGGGGCAATGGATTTGCGCGAATGTCTTTTGCTTCAACTGGAGCGGGCGGGGCGGCAGGATTCGCTGGAATATCGCATCATTCACGATTTTATGGAGGCGTTGGGAAAGCGGCGCATTCCGGAAATTGCACGCGGCACGAACCGGACGATCGAAGAGGTGCAGGAATCGCTGGGGAAAATTGCGCGCTTGGAGCCGCGGCCCGGTCGGGCGTTTCTGCCGGACAACGACCATTACGTTTTGCCGGAGGTTTTCGTGCAGAAGAACGGCGACGATTTCACCGTCACGACCAACGACGATCAGATTCCGCATTTGCGGATCAGCAACGTATACAAGGATTTGATGGCCTCGGGGGACAACAATAGCGAGGTGAAGAATTACATCCGCGAGAAAATTCGGGCTGGCAAATTCTTGATCAAGAGCTTGCATCAGCGGCAGCAAACGATATTGAACATTGCGCGGGAGATTGTATCGCGCCAGAGGGAATTCATGGAGAAGGGGGTGGCGCATTTGAAGCCGATGACCATGGCGCAGATTGCCGGAGTAGTGGGTGTGCATGAGACGACTGTGAGTCGCGCGGTTTCTGGCAAATATATGCAGACGCCGCAGGGGGTATTTGAAATGAAATTTTTCTTCACCGCCGGCCTGCAAACGGCTGATGGCGACGGCGTGTCGAACGCGAGCGTTAAAGACATGATCGCCGAAATCTTCAAAACCGAGGATGCCACGCATCCGTTATCCGACCAGGAAGTGGTGAAGATGCTGGCGGGAAAGGGGATTTCGATTGCACGGCGCACGGTGGCGAAGTACCGGGATGAACTGGGGATCCTGCCGTCGAATTTGCGGAAGGTTTATTGAGGAGAAAGGCGGAAAGCGGGAAGGGGGAAACAAAAAAAGGCGAAGGAATAAAGCCTTATTCAAAGATTGGCTCCTACAGTCGCAGCGATTTTTCCAAAGTCGAGCCTTTGCGTCAGCACAGATTTCGCGAACTGCCTTTACGAACTCCGCGAATCTATTGCAAATTTTAACAGGAAGAGAAGACAAGGACGTATGCCGAGAAAACAGCAACTCCAAATTGGGAGGGCCTCCGTCGAGGTTTCCAATCTGGACAAGATATTGTATCCGAAAACCGGTTTCACCAAGGGACACATCATTGATTATTATATCAAGATCTCCAGGGTTCTGTTGCCCCATTTGAAGGACCGTCCGCTGACGCTCAAACGGTATCCGGAAGGCGTTGAGGGATTTTTCTTTTACGAAAAGCAGTGTCCAGAGCACCGCCCGAAATGGGTCAAAACCGGGAGCGTGCCGCGGTCGGAGGGTGGGGAAATTTGCTATTGTCTCATCAACAACCTGCCGTCGCTCGTGTGGGTGGCCAATCTCGCCAGCCTCGAGTTGCATACCTTTCTCCATCGCGCTCCAAAGATAGACCGGCCGACCGCTCTGGCCTTTGACCTGGACCCGGGCGCGCCGGCAGACATCATTTCCTGCTGCGACGTGGCGATGGCCATCCGGGACATTTTCGACGCGCTGCATCTCGAATCATTTCCGAAAACGTCAGGGTCAAAAGGCCTCCAAGTGTACGTGCCGCTCAACTCGCCAGTGACTTATGAAAGGACAAAGGCTTTTGCCTTGTCGGTGGCGGAACGATTGACGCGCGAAATGCCCGGAACCGTCGTCTCCAGGATGCAAAGATCCTTGCGAAAGGGAAAAGTATTTGTGGATTGGAGCCAGAACGATTCGCATAAGACCACCATTTGTGTGTATTCGCTGCGTGCGAAGGAGCGTCCGACGGTCTCGACACCGGTGACTTGGGATGAAATTGCAATGGCAAGAAATAAAAAACGCGCGGATTTGCTGACTTTTGAAAGTGGTGACGTGCTGGAGCGGGTACAAAGGTTCGGCGACCTGTTTGAGCCGGCGCTAAAATTAAAACAGAAATTGCCGGGGACCGAAGCGTTTCAACAAGATGAAGAATGAAGACTTGGAGCGCGGCTCTATGAGCCGCAGCGATGCCCGAGTTTTCGGACGCCAGCGGTTGCTTCAAACACCTCGGCATGAGAAGATTGCTGCGGGTCACAGGCCCGCGCTCCGCAGAAACGGAGCGCGGCACTGTGAGCCGCAGCGACGTCCGCGTTTGTAGGGCGCCAGGTGCTCTAAAAATCTTTCGCCTGTCCTGCTTTGCGTTCTCTTGCGGCTGAAAATCTGCGTTCGCGTATCCCGCGGTCAATTTGCACGCGGCGGTCCGGACATTAAAAAATTTGTAATTCTGCAAGCGGTAATTACACTCAAAGTGGCAAATGAATCGTAAACCGTCGCTGCTGGTAATTTTTTTATCGGTCTTCATTGACCTGATTGGCTTTGGCATCGTTCTGCCGTTGTTGCCGAATTTTGCGGAGGATAACTTTCGGGCGAATTTCAGCGGAGAGGGCGTCCTGATCGGGGGCATCATTGCTTCATTTTCAATGATGCAATTTCTGTTTGCGCCGAGCTGGGGCCGCTTGTCGGACCGCATTGGCCGCCGGCCGGTGATGCTGATCAGCAATTTGGGCGCGTCCGGCTCGTATGCGTTATTTGCCATCGCATCCTCAATGGCGGGGACAACGGGATTGGTATGGCTGCTCATCTCACGCGTATTCGCGGGAATTTGCGGCGCCAATCTGTCCGTGGCCTCCGCTTATATGGCGGACGTTTCGCCGCCGGATAAACGTTCAGCGCGGATGGCGTTGATCGGTATTGCATTTGGCCTAGGTTTTATTGTTGGGCCGGCATTGGGGGCCTGCTCGCTGATAATTTTTGACAGCAAGCAGGCCCCGGGCTGGGTAGCGGCATGTTTTTGCGCGGCGAATTTTATCCTGGGGTGGTTTATCCTGGGCGAGAGCCGCAAGCCCAACTCCGAGCACGTGTCGTCGCGGCCCAAATTCACACAATGGGGACATACGCTGGCGCAACCAAAGCTCGGGATATTAATCGCCGTCTTTTTTCTCGCCACGTTCTGCTTCACGTGCTTTGAAGCGACCTTCCCGTTGATATTGCATCACCGCTACCCTGGAGCCAAATCTCTGAAATTGACATCGTTATTTTTTACATACGCCGGCACCGTGGCCGTTTTGGTTCAAGGCGGCATTGGCCGGCTCGTGAAAAAATTCGGCGAGCCCAATCTGATATTTTTCAGCCTGATTGTTTTCGCTGCCGGCCTGGCGGGGTTGCCCTTCGCGAGATCCATGCCGGAGATCCTCATTGTCCTTGCCTTGCTGGCGATCGGCTCCGGGCTGAATCGTCCTCCGGTATTTGGGATGATTTCGCTCAATTCATCGCCGCATGAGCAGGGGGCGAATCTCGGTGTGGCGCAGAGCTTTGGGGCGTTGGCGCGGATTCTAAGCCCGATTTTCGCC
>JASHVW010000362.1 GCA_030044395.1 Verrucomicrobiia bacterium | reverse complement strand
GAAATGGTTCCTCGGCGCCAAATTTGGTATGTTTATCCATTGGGGGCTTTATTCGGTGCCGGAGGGCGTGTGGAATGGCAACACAGGATACGCTGAATGGTTCCAGTTGGAGACCCAGATGCCCCTGGACCAATATGCGCGGTTCGCAACGAAATTCGATCCAACCAACTTCAATGCCAAGCAATGGATGTGGAATGTTAAAAATGCAGGCATGAAATACATCGTCATTACAACAAAACACCACGACGGTTTTGCCATGTATAATACCAAACTTGAAAATTACAATGTCGTTGAGGACACGCCGTGGCATCACGACCCGATGAAAGAGATAGAGGCGGCGTGTAAACGCTGCGGCATCACTTTCGGAATGTACTATTCGTTGCCGGACTGGCATAATACAAACTTTCCGGCGCGATATTCACAACGCCAATTTCACGGGGATCCCAATTCTAACGCCGATTTGGATAAGTATATTGACTATATGAAGGGGCAGGTTCGTGAGATATTGACGCAATATGGACCCGTCGGCTGCCTCTGGTTTGACGATGGCGGCTCGTTTGAAGGAATTAGCGCCGCCAGGCGCGCCGAGATGACACACGCGCAGTCCATCATTGATGAAGTTCATCGATTGCAGCCGCGCTGCGTTATAGACGACCGGCTCGGCGTGGGTGCCGATTATACCACCCCGGAACAATGGATTCCGGCGGGACCTCAGACCGAACCTTTCGAGGTTTGCATGCCGCTCAATCATCATTGGGGATACAACAGAGCCGACCAGGACTGGAAATCACCAAAAGTTATTATTCAAATGCTGGTCAACATTGCCAGCAAGGGTGGAAATCTTTTGCTGGATGTGGGACCAATGCCGAATGGAGAAATGCCAACGGCAGCGGTTGAGATTCTCAACCAAGTTGGCGACTGGCTGAAAATTAACGGCGATTCAATTTATAACACGACGGCTGCGCCATTGATGGCATTGCCATTTAGAGGATACTGCACACAAAAACCAGGTGTCCTGTACTGTCACGTTTTTGCCTGGCCGACTGACGGACGGTTGCGCGTGCCAATAATGAACAAGGTCAAACGCGCAAATTTATTGGCAGATGCTCGACATCGGGCATTGGAGGTTAACTCCTCAAACGAAGGAATTACGATCGCCTTGCCGGCCCAAGCGCTTGATCCAATTGATACTGTTATCGCGATCCAAATCGAAGGACAACCGCGGGCCGCGACACCGGGTTTTAATCTGGCGCTTGGCAAACCGGTGGAAGTCTCCAGTGTTTGGACAGGTCGCGAGGAGGAACTAAACAAGTCACATGCCACAGATGGCGACTTGAGTACGATTTGGGCAGCCGAGGAGTCTGCCCGTAGCGCGTGGGTGCAGGTGGATTTGCAAACGACGCAGGAAGTGTCTTCAGCAATGTTGAGTGACGCCCCTTATCACCGTACCCAAGCTTTCGAGTTAGAGGCGCAGGTTGACGGCCAATGGAAAGAACTGGCCAAAGTAAAACCGCTTGCTGATAGTGAAGGAACTGCAATAGGCGATGGATTATATCTTTCATTTCCGCCCGTAAAGGCACGATTGTTCCGTCTGAACATCCTCAAGGCCAGCGATACGCCGACGCTCGCGGAATTTCAACTATTTGGGAAATGATAGTCATAATGTTATTGACCTGTTTCGCGAGCGGGAATCCTTCTTGTAAATGAGATTTCTCCGCGCAACATTTTGCCGGCTTCGCCGGTCAACCAAAGATAATAGTCCGACGGCAGACCTTCAAGCGTGCATAACTTCACGCCGGTCGGCGGGTTGTTGGAGCATTTGAAAATGGCGGTTCCTTCGTCCATTTCATCAAACATCGCTACGTAAAGCATGGTGGCCTTGGCGTCAATGGCGCTGCTGATCAGGCTCCAATAAAATCTGCCTTTCTCGCGCGGAATCTGGTTCAACGGATAAATTATGGCATTGTCACCTCGACCATGCCCGTGCATGTTATACCAACTGAACCCGGGATAGACGCATGGCGCATAACTCACATGATGCGCGTTGCACCAGGCGATGTCCGCCCTGACCTCCGCTTCGTAGCGTGTCGCGTCAAAAAATTGCAGAAGCGGCGTGAAACGTTGAACCATCCACGGCATCACAATGTCCGCCGACTCAATCAGTTGATGCAAATATGGATCCGGAAGGCAGTCAACGTTTAGATCACGGAAATATGTCGGCACGCCCAGCATTACGGCACAACCGCCGTATTGCGGATCGTGTTTGAGAAAATCAATCACCTTTTCGATGCCAATTTCCCGGATGTTGTAACCGCGGTCGGGAAAACCCAATCCCCAGATGGCCACCACCGGCTTGCCGTGGCAATAAAGATAATTGTTCGTCGGCTGCGACGTGATTTTCAATTCGTCCACCAATTCCTTCCAATCCTGGATAATGGCGGTACAATCTTCGCCATGATCACGAAGACCCGAGAGGTCGTACATGACGGCGATGGCTCGGCCATATTTCTGCGACGATTTAATCGCGTGCTCCAGAACGACTCGGCTGTGCAGCCGTTCCTCCCGTGTGCGGAGTCCGCCGAAAAACCGCTGCACAAAAACGCCGTCGATCCCGTATTCTTTCATCCACAGGAAATGCAGGTCGGTGGTGCTCTGATCCCAGGAGCTAAAAACGCGCGCGGATTTCCCGTCCTGGTTGGTCAACCCCGTCGGATACGTGTTTTGATATTCTGATATGTCTGGCCAAAAATCAGGATGAATCGTCGTGGCGGTCAGCGGGCCGTGCTCGCTGTAATGAGACCAGCCGTCGCCGGAGCCATCGCCCCCCGCGCGGAACCAGCCCTGGTATCCGCACATAACACGGCCCTCGTAAGTCGGAAAATTGGACGTTGGGTCGTGCTTGCTCTGAGCGTTAGCTTCCAGCCGGCTGCAGCACAGAACCACAAAGAAAATGGAGAGTGTCTTTGTCACAAACGCAAATTCATTAAAATTAGATTGTTCCGCGATGCTATCGAAAATTCCATGCGAAACAACGCTCGAAATCGGGGTCACTATATCGTGTGCAAGAAACTCAATTCGGAAATGCGCTTGTCAAAAATTTTTCAGATTTATAGCGCCAACGTTTTTATCAAGTCCCTCCGACTAAATTGGATACGAAATTAGCATCTCAAAACGGAGCAGGCCTCCTACGCAACCAATTGCTTTCCAACGCCTTTTAACCGAATGACAGCGGGTTGGCATGTGTTTCTGAATCTTCGAATCATTCGCGTAAGAGAATGCCGTCGGTAGGCACTATGCTTCCAATATCAATATGTCACGTTATTTTATAAGCCGGTGTTTTTAGCGTGATCAGCAGTTACCGAAATCGGTCTCACGATAATGTGAATTGTAATCGCTATAGTTTCGGTTAGTTTTAGTCGGACAATAACAATAACACTTTGAATCGGCACGCGTAGTTAAGCGTGAAGCTCTTCCGTAACCGATGAGTTTTAACATTTAATTTCTGCCATGGGAAAGACAGAGTTTATTGTGAACCAATGGGCATTGAACGATATAACCTTGGTCACTTCACGGGCAAATGAACTCCCTGCCGGTGAATTGCGCGACGGAGCCATCGCTCAAATATCATGCATTACTAGTCATCAGGCCAATCAGTAACGATATGATCAGCAATTTTAATATCAAGTCAGCAAAGACAATGTGGCAAGCTTCGGGGTTAATCTTTCAATTGGCCTTAGGAATCTGGCTGACGGGAGGAAAGATTTATGGGCAATCGATTCCAGATATTCTCCCTTACTTGGCGACGAACAATGTGACCTGGACGAATCCCGGCCCGACTTCCATGCAATCGATGCCCTTGGGCAATGGCGACATTGGGCTTAATGTCTGGGCAGAAACAAATGGAGCGGTAGATTTTTACATTGGCAAGAGTGATGCGTGGGGAGACAACGTGCAGGGGGACGAAGGATTACTGAAGATAGGCGGGGTTCACCTGACGATGAACCCAAATCCGCTTTCACAGGGAGCGCCTTTCCAGCAGATATTGATGCTCCATGAGGGACAAATTCAAATAACCGAAGGGTCTGGGGTCAATTCCGTGAATTTGTTGATTTGGGTGGACGCCAACAACCCGGTGATACGCGTAGAAGCCACAAGCGGAGGGACGCCGGTAGCAGTCCAGGCAAGCCTGCTGGACTGGCGATTAGGTGATTCCAATCCGGGCATCGCATCTCCCGACGTGGTTCTGACCGGCCAGACAAACTATATTGGCTGGTACCATCGAAATAGCTCGTCGGATGATCCGCATGTCGCCAATTGGACTTTGGGCGCGATCATTCAAGGAGCGGGAATGACCAATTTTAGTCCTACCAATTTGATCTCAGCACCAGTGACATATCAGCTCGTTTCTGTCTACCCACTGACAACGCAAACGGGAACTGTCGGTCAATGGCTTAGTCAGTTGCAATCGAACGTTGGCCAGATCACTGCACTGGATTTAAGTGTTACGAGGACAAATAGCCAGGCCTGGTGGGATGGATTCTGGCATCGCAGTTGGATATTCGTCACGGGAAATCAAAGCGCAACGAATACCACCGAGGGTTATGTTTTGCAACGGTTCGTCTCGGCCTGTGCGGGACGGGGCGCTTACCCGATCAAATTCAATGGGTCACTATTCATAGTGGATAATCCATCTGTACCTTACACACCCGATGGTCGCCGATGGGGAGGGCAATATTGGATGCAAAACACACGGTTAATGTACTGGCCAATGCTGGAATCGGGCGATTTCGACATGATGCAGCCGTTTTTTGATATGTATGCGCAAATCATTTCCAATAACGCTCCCCAGGTTAAAAGCTATTACGATCATGGCGGCTCCTACTCCGCGGAAACGAGCCCCTTCTGGGGCGGGCTGGAAAATGTGAGCACCAATGCCATTCCTCTCGGAAGCGGCTCGCTATTCACCGTCCGCTATTTCGAGGGCGTTCTGGAATTGAGCATGATGATGTTGGATTACTACGATTTTACCGGTGACACGAATTTTCTGGTGAACACACTATTGCCGACAGCTTCGGCAGGACTGACTTTTTACGACCAACATTTTAGCCTGGACAACAATGGAAAAATGTATCTTTATCCTGTCAACTCGCTGGAGACCTATTGGGACACATATGATCCGGCGCCTGATATAGCCGGACTGATGGCCGTACTGCCGCGCATGTTAGCCTTGCCGACTAATTATGTTTCGTCAGCACAGCAAGCTCAGTGGAGCAGAATGGAGGAAGAGCTGCCTCCGCTGCCTGTGGGAACAAACGACGGAAATCTCGTGTTATTACCATACACTGGACCCCAGACGAATCAAATAGAAAATGGTGAGAACACTGAACTGTACGCCATTTTCCCATATCGGATTTATGGATTGGACAAGCCAGGCTTGCAACTTGCAATCTCGTCCTATACCACGCGGCTATTTTACGGTCTGGGTTGGGCGGATTGGATGCAAGATCCTATTCAAGCCGCAATGGTTGGCTTAACCGGTCAGGCAGAGCAATACACTGCCTATAACATGACCAACACAGATCCGTCGTTGAAATTCCAAGCCTTCTGGAGAGAGCAAAACGACTACATGCCTAGCGAGGACACTGGCGGTGTCGGTGAGGACGCCTTGCAGAAGATGATCATGCAAACTGACCAAAGCAACATTATGTTGCTGCCGGCGTGGCCTCCGGAATGGAATGCTATATTTAAGCTAAACGCACCGTATAACACGACGGTACAGGGAACAATTACCAACGGATTCTTGACAAATCTAGTTGTCACACCTTCGTGGCGTATGGCAGATTTAATTTTTATGAATGGCCAAGGATTGCCGCCAACTGCGCCAACAAATCTAACGGCAACGGTCGGCAATGGGGAAATCCTTCTAAATTGGAGTCAGTCGTCAAATACGTTGGACTATATAATTGAGCGTTCTTTAAACGACGGCGGTCCATATACCATCATAGCCACCAATTTCAGTGACGAAACTTACGTTGACACAAATGTGAGTGCCGGAACGGACTATTATTACGTGGTTTCTGCCGTAAATCCGTCGGGTGAAAGCCCCATCTCATACCAAGCAAACGCCACCACGTCCTTGAACGTCCCAGCCGCGCCAACTGGTTTGACCGCCGATTCAGGCAACGGCTTCGTAACGCTGTTCTGGACGGCTTCTGCGGGGGCAACCAATTATAATATTAAGCGTTCAATAACCAATGGGAGCGGATACACAACGGTCGCCAGTCGAGCCTCTACATATTACACGGATTTTGCCGTAAGCAACGGAATGACCTATTATTACGTTGTTTCAGCTCAAAATGCATTGGGCGAAAGTGCTAACTCTTCACAAATAAGTGCAATGCCAACAGGCTTGGCCAGCAGCGTTACTTTTAAAAGTGGGGTATTTACTAATGATTCCGTGTTAAACCTTGTCGGACCCGAGAACCAGGAACTGTATGGTGTCACGCTTGGCGATGGGAAAGCACAAACCACTTCCAATGGCTACGAATTTAGTAGTTACCCAAGTACCAACATCAGTTATGGCGGATCGGGTGCTTATTCGCCTGGATCAATATTTTTGGGTGGCGGTGGAACGAGCGGGGATCCTAATTTCGATGCAGTGCTCAACAATGGTGAGTTAGGCATTCAAAACGGCAGCCTGGTTTTAAGCAATCTTACGGCCGGGGCAACGTACAATCTGCTGTTTTTGGAAGCAGACACTCGAACCGCTGAGTCTGGCCGTGCATTTAGCATGGAATGGGGCGGCACAAACTCTGTGACGAGCCCCAGTCAAGTTTACGCGTTTTCCTCCGGGCAACCTTCGTTAGGTGGATATATTTTGGCCACATTTACCGCCACGGCCTCAACGCAAACTTTTACCAACACAGCTTTAGGCTATGGTTATCAACTTAACGGGATTCTGCTCGGAATTGCTTCTGCATACACGCCGGCGGTCATCATGAAGCTAAGCTATAATCGCTCAGACGTTGTTTTTACTGGATCCGGTGGCCCTGCGGGAGGTATGTACGAGGTTTTAAGCACAACCAATCTCGCTATTCCGCTGGCAATGTGGACGACGGTGGCGACTAATTATTTCGGCGGCACTGGAACTTTCTCGAACAATTTCCCAATCACAAATATTGAGCCGACGCGCTTTTATTGTTTGATTGAGCCATAAAAACCGGAGAAACATATTATAATAAAATGCCGGACTGAAGGCTAATCCAGAGGCCGGAGCGAAAAAAATGAAAGTTTTGACGAAAATCGCATTTATAGCGATAGTTTGTTTTTTAATGAGGCCGGTAGCAGCTCAATATTTGGGAGTAACATGTGGCTTTAACTACGTTCACGATTTGGATGGCCCGGTCGGGCCGGCCAGGAACTGGCCGCTTTATAATCCGTCTAGGCAAAATCCAAATGATACCTGGCGCAACTGGGTGGAAGAGCTGGCAGCTTCGGGCGTGGATTTTGTCTGCCCCAACTTGCGCGGCTCGTACCCCAATAACGCCACCAACCCGACAAATATCGCCCCGTTAGTAAGTATTATCAATCAGATGGGACTTACCAGCCGTCTCAAAATCGGGCTTTTTGACGACAACGCCGCGTCTTGGACGGCGCAATGGAATCTTTCCCAAGGACGCGAATGGGCATGGGCCAAACCCATGGATTTGAGCGACACAAACACATGGAAGTTCATTTACGACTACAATTACAAGCTATTTTATCAAACGGTTCCTGATGCAAACCGATTTAAAATTGACGGCCGACCACTCATTATCATATGGACTGGGGATAAAAATCTTTATGTTACTAATATGCAAGGTAACGCATCGCGCGCGATCAGTTACGTGAGGCAATGCTGTGAGCGGGATTTCGGCTTTAATCCATATGTTATTTT
>JASHVW010000361.1 GCA_030044395.1 Verrucomicrobiia bacterium | reverse complement strand
CGCCCCGGCATGGGCCGCCGGGCCGCCGGCGGATTTCCTCGGCGCTAATTCTTGCGCCAGTGCCAGTTGCCATGGCGGCGGCGGCCCAAACAAAAACCAATTCCTCATCTGGTCGCTGGAGGATTTCCATTCGCAACGGCCCGTCGCCACCCTCGCCACCGCGCGCGCCAGGGAAATCGCCAACGCCGCGGGTATCGTCGACCCGGCAACCGACCCCCGCTGCACCTCCTGCCACGCCCCGCTGAACGACGTCCCGGAATCTCTGCGCGGCAAAAACTTCAATGTGGCGGAAGGCGTCTCCTGCGAAAACTGCCACGGCCCAGCGGGCAACTGGATTCGTTCGCACACCCGGACCGATTACACCCGCGCAGATTGCACGGCGGCCGGCATGCGCGATTTGCAGGACCTTTACGTTCGTGCCAATACCTGCGTCGCCTGTCACCAGGTCGTTGCGGAGCCGCTCCTTGACGCCGGGCATCCCGAGTTGATTTTTGAACTGGACGGCCAGAGCGTGGCCGAGCCAAAACACTGGACCGCGGCAAATAATGGCAACGGCGCCCAGGCATGGTTCGTGGGCCAGTCCGTTGCATTGCGCGAACTCAGTTGGCAGCTCACGCGGGAAAAATCTCCCGCGTCGGCTCAAATGGACACCTGGCGCGGCCTCGTTTGGCTGATGGTTCGCGTCGGCAAGATTGATTCAAACCTGCCCGCGCCACCAGACACGACGTTCCGTCCGAATCCGGAGAATTTTGAACAGATCCAAAAGTGGAGCGACAATCTGGCCCGGGCCGCCGCGGGGCTATCGTGGACAGACCAAATGACGAGGGCAGCCCTGGCGGCGCTGGCAGCTACCTCGTCGGATTTCCGCGAAACGATTCCTCAACCGGTGCAGGCCCGTCGCGCCGAGCGTTTGGTATTGGCCTTGGACCGCCTCTTCGGCGCGCAAAGAAGCCCCCAAACCAGCCACGAATTAGACCAGCTATTCAAGCTGGTCCAGTCCCGTCCCGAATTCAATTCGGCGGCTTTCGCCGCTGCCTTGGAAAAATTTTCCCGAAGCATCAATCCTGTTTAGCTTCCTGATCCTGATTAATTCCAAAAGGCGACCGTAGGTGTTTATCTGACCTTGCCGGCGGCGTTTTTGAGGAGTACGTCTGAGAACACCGCCTTATCTGATTTGGCGGGAAGGTGGGAGCAGAAACCGATGCCGGCGAAAAATGGCGCGTCAAATTCAAGGTGTATTGGCGAACCAAACGGATGCATGGGTTCACCTTCCAGGCTGACGTAGAGCTGGAACGCGTCGCCGCGCTTTTCAAGTCCCACGCGCTTGGCCATGACGGTCACAAGGTCGTCGGGGGTGGCGCCGCCGGGACGGCCCCGGCCGCCGATGCGGTATTCCGTGTCTTTGACTCGCACATCTTTCTCGGGACGCTGGCCCAATTGAATCATGCCCGCGCCATGATACCCCACCAGCACTTCCTTGGAGTCGTCGTCGAGGTCCTGACGGATGATGAGCACGGCCTTGCGGTCGCCGTATCCGTTCGTGTCGGGAAACGTGATGTCTGCCGCCAGCGAAAAATTGCCGGACATCCTTTTCCAGAGAAACCGGAATTCGTCGCGCGAGTACCAGATGTTGTACCCGGCGGAATTGATCGAGTATTGCTTCGTGGCGGCATCGTATGCGGCGCTGCCGGGTATGACGGCGCTGCCGACGTCGGATTGGCCGTCAAAAATGCCGATGGGCACGTCGAAGTTTTTGCTTGGGCGATGAAAGTCGGAAGGAGGAGCGACCTGTGTGTGGGTTGCGGAACCGGGTTGCGCCCAAGCCGGGACGGCGGGGGTTTGAGCGCGCAGCATGACGGCAACCAACAGTAACGGGACTGCAAAAAGGGATTTCATGACGGATTTCTACCACAAAAGAATCCAGAGAATATAGAGAAAAGAAATTTTTAAACATCTTTGTTTATCAAACCACTAATGTGACATCATGATAGAAACAGGAAGCTTATTCATGTCCGGCAACCGTAACCCTTTCGGCCAGGCGCTTTTGCGCCGTTACGGCAAAATAAATGTCCTTTTTCGGACTCGAACGGACATTAATAAATTGAAACGAATTCGGCGCGGCAAGGTCAAACAAGCATGAAAGCAAGCCAGGCATTCACCCTCATTGAATTGCTCGTGGTCATCGCGATCATCGGCATTCTCGCGGCTATGTTGATGCCGGCCCTCTCGCGGGCCAGGGAAAAGGCCCAACGCATCAACTGTATCAACAACTTGAAGCAACTCGATTTGGGTTGGCAACTCTATGCCGACGAGGACAGCGGCATTCTCGCTTCGAATGACTGGGATTATCGTTCACAGAATGTCGCGGAAAGTCCCCCCGGATCCTGGGTCGTCGGCAATGCCCTCCTCGACACCAACCCGGCCGATATCACCGGCGGCTCCATTTATCCCTTCGTGAAAAGTGTGCCGGTTTATCGCTGTGCGACGGACCAGACCATCGTTGCCGGAACTGGCCAGTTGACCTTGCGCAGTTATTCTCTGAGCTGTTTTATGGGCGGCCCGCCATCGGACACGGATGAGTGGAATATCAAGCCCGTGCATCGCACCGCCCAGATCATCAACCCCTCCACCGGTCTGACGTTCCTTGACGAGTCGAGTTCGACGATTGACGACGGGCATTTTCTTTATTCCAACACCATCATGGCGTGGTTCAATGTTCCCGCCTGGCGCCATGCCAACGGGGATACGCTCGCGTTTGCCGATGGGCACGAGGAATACTGGAAATGGCGAAGCTCACTCCCCACCGAAACCTATTTTGACGATGGCGGGGACGAAACCGATCCCAACGTGATCCAGGACATTCAACGCCTGGCCCAAACTGGCGTCTCTGCGAATTGAATCGGTAAATACGTTACCACGGCGCTGGATTTCGCGTCTGATACAGTGACAGGAAGTATGAAGTCAATTGTTACAACATATCCGGATTTTCAAATGCTGCCCAAAGGCGTGAAGCAACTGCTCGTCGCCTCGGAAACTTTTTTCTTCCAAGACACCACGCCATCGTCGCCTCCGTTCGTTGGTCAGACCCCACCTGGCCACGCTCCCGCCTTCGCTGCGGTACGACGCGACAACACGGCGCGACAACCGCTTGAGAGGGTGAAACAGTTGATGGTGGGGTGAGTTGACACTCCTTCGCGTGCCTTCGGCGCGGCTGGTGGCTGAGAAGGAATCAACAGCAATTTTCGAGTGCTTTGCTGCGCTTGCGTTGAATTTTTACCAGCGAAAAAGGCGAAAAAGGCTGGCTCTGTGAGCGGCGATCGCTTAAGGTTCAAGCCGGTTGTTGCGGGCGTAGTTCAATGGTAGAACGGCAGCCTTCCAAGCTGCACACGAGGGTTCGATTCCCTTCGCCCGCTCCATTGATAATCAACGAGTTACAAAACAATGCAGTAAAAGTGCAGTAGAATCAAACTGGAAGAACCAATCGCAAGAAGAGCGAAGATCAGGAAAGAGGAAGAGCTTTCAATGGGAAGCGCCTAAGAAAATTCCAGCCAAAGAAATGGGAGTTACAAACCGCCAGCTTTTATCCGCTTTCATCCGCCACCCTAACGAAGCGCGACCTGGCAGCCATCCAATCACCACGTAAACCCAACGGCCTTTCTCATTGCATCTTCGAATGCCTGATCGTCGAGGCTTTTTCGCAAGCCCAGAATCATCTCAGCGTCCTGGCCGACCGGTACACGAAGCGGTGTCGCGGGGTCTTCGATGGCGCTGGCGATGGCTAATGCGACAACTTCGGGCCCCTGTGGACCAGATGGCCCCGTCATTCTTTTATGGGCTCCCGTCCATTGTTCCCAAAGTCCGGCGTAGTCGGCTGGTCCTTCATGGCGCTCGGCCGCTTTCGTGCCAGGTGCGGTGTTTCCGGGCTCGATTATTACGCAGCGTATTCCAAAGTGGCGGACTTCCACGTGCAGTGACTCCGTAAAGGCTTCGAGCGCGAACTTGGAGGCGTTGTATGCTGCTTCGAGGGGCGCGGAGACTCGGCCGCCCACACTCGACACATTCACGATGACGCCGGAACCCCGCTGTCGCCAGCCGGGCAAGACCGACTGGATTAAGCGCAACGCGCCGAGCGTGTTTGTCTCGAATATCTGCCGGATGCGATCGAGTGGATAGCTTTCCACCGGCCCTTGTCCAAAGATGCCGGCGTTGTTGACGATTGCATCGAGCGGACCAACCTCTTTAAGACACCGCGCCACGGAGTCATCACTGGTGACATCGAGCGCATGTGCCTGGATGCCTTCCAATCTACTCAACGCGGATACGTCGGTCGCGACGACTGAATGCCCTCGGCTGGCCAGCGCCTGCGCCGTTGCCATTCCTATGCCGCCTGCCGCGCCTGTAATCAAAATCCTTAGGGCCTTTGACATTCCGGGG
>JASHVW010000360.1 GCA_030044395.1 Verrucomicrobiia bacterium | reverse complement strand
GTCGCATAGTCGCCGTCGGTGGAGGAGGCGCCGCGGCCGCAGCGGTCATTGACCAGGGTGTTGGGACTGAGGCAGCGCACATAGGCGTAAAGCTCCCTGGCATGGGCTTCGTCGTTTTGCCATTGGTTGTTGACGTACCAGTAATTGTCGAGCCAGAGCATCTTGATGTCGCCGTAGTTGGTGAGCAGTTCTTTGAGTTGCGCGCGCATGTAATCGCCATAGGTCTTGAAGCCGGGCGCCTCCACTTTGGCCGCCGTCCAATCGCCAATCGAATAATACGGGCAAAATACGATGCCCTGCCGCCGGCATTCATCGGCCAGTTCCCTGATGACATCACGTCCAAAGGGCGTCGCGTCCACGACATTGTTGCTGGTGGTGGTGGTGTCAAACATGCAAAAGCCGTCGTGATGTTTGGTGGTGACGATGACGTACTTTTGGCCGGCCGCCTTGATTATCGAAACCCATTCTTTTGCGTTGAAGTTGGTGGGATCAAATCGCTCCTCGACCTCCGAGCGATATTGGTCCAGGGGAATTACTTCATGGCGCTCGCCCAAGCCGATGATCTGTTCCGCCGGATCGTATTGCTTTCCGTGCCAATAGCCGCCCAATTCGGAATAGACTCCAAAGTGAATGAACGCGCCGAATTTGGCGTCGCGAAACCATTGGCCGCGGGCGTCGGCATTGCAACCGCGCTGGGCCCAAATCGTGTCCTGCCACGCCGGGTCACGCCATTTTTGGTCGTCCGCGCCCGCCGGGCAGATACCAATGGCCAAAAGGATGGCGGCGAATTGAGTTTTGTTTGTCGTTTGGGCGATGATCTTGGTGACGGTTGGGTTTTGCAAGTCATTTTGGGATGAAGGCGGATTTAGACGCGAACCCCGAAAGTACTCGGGGCCGGTTAACGCGAAACACGCGAAACGGAAAGGGACGAAAGGGATGAAAGGGACGAAAGGGACGGATGGGACGGACACGATGGGGCCGCCTAAAGGCGGAACTCCGAACCCAGAGAGGCGCTCAAACGCCGCGCCGGTTTAAGGCGCCATCGCTGTTGCCATCTGAAGGGCCGGTGTCTATTGTGAGCCAGGAAACCCAATTCCAACATCCTATGAAGACAAAGATGACAAGCTCCGCATCCAAAATAATCCTGATGCTCATCGTTCCAGCACTGGCGATATTGCCGTGCCAGGGCCAATGGAATTATCCGCCGACAAAAACGGTTGATGTTTCGGACACGTATTTTGGGAAGACCTATAGCGACCCCTACCGGTGGCTGGAAAATTTAAAGGACGACGATGTGAAAGGGTGGTTCAAGGCGCAGGCCAAATTGACGGACGACCTCCTGGCGAAGATACCAGCGCGCGATGCGCTGGTGCAGGAATGGGTGGCGCTGGACAAGTTGAGACCGGCGGCGTACTCGGACATCGGCTACGAACATGGCCGGGTGTTTTACAAGAAGACATTGGGCGGCGAAAATGTCGGCAAGCTTTACTTCCGCCAGGGATGGAACGGGACGGAGAAATTGCTGTTCGACCCGGACACCTACAAGCCCGGCGTGACGACGACCATCCAGAGTTTTGTCCCATCGTGGGATGGGAAGCACATCGCGATGGCGCTTTCTTCCGGCGGCGCGGAGTGGTCGGAGATCCGGGTTGTGGACGTGGACAAGGGCACGCTTCTCCCGGACCGGATCTACCCATCCTGGAGCGCCTACGGCTGGCTGAAGGACAATAGATCGTTCTTTTATGACGCGACGAGCGTTTCCGACATCAAAAGCATTGACATTGAGCTTAATAACAAAACGCGGGTGCATCGGCTTGGCGCCGCAGTTGAGGAAGACCGGGATGTTTTCAGCGACGTGGCTGATCCGGAGCTTGGAATCAGCGCAAAGGAAGTTCCGGACGCTTCCATTGATGAATCCTACCCCAAATACATTGTTGGCGACGTTGGGACGGTCCAAAATGAAATCCGGGTCTATTACGCACCCGTCTCGGAACTGACGCATGACAAGATTAATTGGAATGTCCTGTGCCAGCGGTCAGACAACCTGTTGGATCGCGGGCTGGCGTTCGATGGAGATTATGTCTATGCCGTGACGGACGCGGGCGCTCCAAAGTACAAAGTGGTCCGGACGAAAATAGAGCATCCCGATTGGGCAGCGGCCGAGACGGTGATTCCCGAGGCGAATGATTCAATTCAATCCATCAGCAAGAGCCGGCATTACCTGATCATCACTTATTCAACGGGTGTGGCAAACCGCCTGGTAAAATATGATCTGGCCACCGGCAGGACCCAGGACATCAAGCTTCCAGGGTCCGGGACGGTCAACGTGAGTTGCCCGGACTGGAAATCGGACAAGTGGCTGGTGTCCATCACGTCCTGGACCGCGCCGGTGACCATCTATGATTATGACGCGCAAAATGACACATTCAAGAAAAGCATTTTCAACACGGACGTGAAGTATCCAGGCTTTGACCAGCTTGTCTCCGAGGAAGTGAAAGTACCCGGACACGATGGGGTGCTGATTCCGCTTTCGATCATTTACAAAAAGGGAATGGCACTGGACGGTTCGCACAGTTGCATTCTCACGGGCTACGGGGCTTACGGCATCAACCTGGACCCGCATTTCAGCATATTAAATTCCATCGCCACGCATGGGGTGGTGGTGGCGATTGCGCACGTGAGGGGGGGCAGCGAGTATGGCGAGGCGTGGTACAAGGCGGGCTTTAAGACGACCAAGCCGAATACGTGGAAGGATTTCATTTCCTGCGCGGAGTTCCTGATCAAAAACGGCTATACCAGT
>JASHVW010000359.1 GCA_030044395.1 Verrucomicrobiia bacterium | reverse complement strand
TGATATTTACGTGACCGAACGCGATGGCGTGCATCCTTACACGGGTCATTGGTGGCCGCCAGGACACGGCCTCGGCTATGAGCAGACGTTCGTTCATACCGTCGCCGACTTCGTCAACGCCTGCGTCGAAGGCAAATCCGTCCAGCCGACCTTTGAAGACGGGTTAAAAAACCAGCGCGTCCTCGCCGCGGTGGAAGAATCCGCCCAAAGGGGCAAGTGGGCGAAAGTTTGAATTTTCTTTTTCTCCGGGCGGCCTTCAAATAATCTTTATTTGACAGATGCCGCCTGTTTCACTTGAACAACTGATCCCCGAATTGCGGGATGCCATCGGCCCGGTCATTTTGATTTCTGGGGTGGGCTTGCTTTTATTGACGATGACCAACCGGCTGGGCCGGGCAATTGACCGAGCGCGGCAATTGAAGGTGGAATCCGCCCGAAGCGGCCATTCGCACAAACAAGTCAACGAACAGGTGGCGATTATCTATCGGCGCGCCAGGCTGATTCGCTGGAGCATCATTTTGGCGGCGATCAGCGCCTTGTTGGCGGCGATTTTGATTATCACGCTATTTATCACGGCGGTATTCCAATGGCAATACGGATTTGTCGTGAGCGTCCTGTTTATCGGTTGCATGGTCGCGTTGAGTGCGTCGCTCGTCGCCTTCATCCTGGACATCAACCTCTCCCTCCACGCGCTGAAATTGGAATTGGAAGATTCCAAAGATCCCGAGGCAGGCGATGCAATTTGACTTGCCGGGAGGCGCGCGGGAGCGTATTAAGATAGTCGCCTTGCCCACGTGGCGGAATTGGCAGACGCGCTAGATTCAGGTTCTAGTGAGTAACATCATACAGGTTCAAGTCCTGTCGTGGGCACCAACATCAAAAGCAGCCAACGAAATCAATTTTTGGGGCCGCGCGTCGCCTGTCTTGAATCCACTCCCATCTTTTAGATAGCACGCCTCTGGCCGATTGTGGCAAAAACCTGCCTTTTTATGAGATGTGCTCTAATTGGAGAGCAATTCGAAGAATTGTTGTGAACCGGTGATGGCGTTGGTGTAAGGACTGGTGGCATTGGGCACGTTGGTATAAGTGCCGGTGGCCAGCGGGGCGGCATAAAGAGAAAAGACAGGGTTGGTCCAACTCAAAATGACGGCGGTCCCATTAAAACTGATGTTCAGAGGAATCGGGATTGTCTGAGTTTCCAACACTGGAGCAGCCACGGCGAAAACGGTTCCAGCTCCACTGGCGCTGCCTTCGGTGGTTATTCCGTACAAAGTGGTCCCTGAAAGCAATAGCTGTCCTTTCGGCACGGCCCCATAGACGTTGTAGTCGAAATTGAAAAAGTTGGTAAAAATCATCGTGTCAGTGGTCATGGCGAACAACGCCCCCTCGTACAGCGTGCCGCCCGCACTCGTCGTCCCATAAAGGGTATTGCCGGACAATACGATGCTCCATGGCTCGGCGCCGTCTGGAGCGTTGCCCGAGTCGTCGCTCGGGAAGTTGAATAGATTGGTGAAATCCATCCCATCCGTGTTCACCTGAAAGATCGTTCCGACTCCATCCGAACCACCCACGCTGCATACCCCATAGAGCGTGTTGCCAGACAGAGCCAGCGAGTAGGGGGCATCTCCGCTGCCGCTGTTCATATTGTAAAAATTCGTGAAGCCCGACCCGTCGGTATTAATCTTGAAGAGATTGCCATAACCGCCGGATCCTGTGCCGCCAAAAGCGGTTGTCCCGTAAAGCGTATTGCTCGAAAGCAGCATGATTCCTTCAGGCGTCTCGCCATCGGGGCCGTTGAAATTATATAAGTTGGTGAATCCGCTCCCATCCGTGTTCACCCGATAGATGGTTCCATAAGGATAAACTCCGTCGCCTCCTTGCGGCGTTGTTCCATACAGCATGTTGCCATTGAGTATCAGACCACCGGAGGGATTGGCTCCGTCGCTATTGTAGCCGGAGCCGTTCTCCGCCGTGAAGCTGTACAAGTTGGTGAAATCCGTTCCGTCAGTATTTATCCGAAACACCATGCCCGTTCCATTAGTTCCACCATATTCCGTGGTCCCATACAGCACGCCGTTTGACGCCACGAGCCCGGACACCGGATTTGCTCCCTTGATACCGCCGCCAAAACTGAAAAAGTCATTGTCAAGGGTGCCATTGCTGAGAATTTTGAATAATGTTCCGTCTGAACTGCTGCCGCCATTGAGTGTGACTCCATAAAGGACGCCACCGGACAGCGCCAAACCGCCTTCCGGCGTGGCCCCGCCGCTGGAATAGCTGAAGGTGTCAAGATTGGTGACAGTCACTGCCCGGGTGACGGCTGGTTGTATGGCCAGGGCAACTGGTACGAGCCAGGCCGTCAAGTGCACCATCGAATTGCAAGGGCGGCAGGTTTGGGTTTTCATGGGTTGGTATTCATGCCATAGCCGAAATGATGGCGTCGTGAAATGCCTGAGCGAACGTCAGAAAGAAAACGCCGTTTTACGGCCGTCCGCAATCTGCGACGGTGATGATGGGTTGACATCCTGTGAACCACCCCAGGATAGCTTCAGAGGCATACGCAATCAATGGAAAAATCCCTTTTTTTCGGGAAAACTTCCTGGACCACGCGATTCAAGCACTTGATTTGCGAACCGTGGTTCGAGCCGGTCCGATTCCGCGGGATTTTACCAATCCACCGGAACGGTCATTTTTTTGCCGAAACGGTTGGCGTAATGAATCTGCCGATGACGGCAGCCGTGCTCGTGGACCAGCTTGGTCAATTTCACGTCGTAACAACAATACTCGGCAATCTCGAGGAACCTCCCGTCCTTGAACCAGCGGATGGCCTGTAGTCCTTCCGCCGTCTTTTCCACGCCGAAGGTCGCCGTGGCGATGGAATCGAGCGAGAGCCGATGGTTCAACCGGCTTTGCAAATCCACCATCAGGTCGAGCGTGGGCAATTGCGTCAGGTCAAACGACGTGTAGCCGTGCAGCACTTCGTAATCGAACCGCAAATTGTTGAAACCAACCACAAGGTCCGCGCGCTGGAGGTCGCGGATCAAATCGTTCACCGTTTTTTCGTGATAGATTTTGTATTCACCATTGGCGGTGCTGAAGGTGACGCCGATGCTCATGCCCATTTTGGAGATGTGATTCCAACCGCCCACTTCATCGGCCGATTTGCAGGTTTCCAGGTCAAAATAAACGATATGTTTTGCCACAACGGCTCATTTTTAGCACCGGACACGCATCGGCTCCATTCAAAAAATTTGTGCCCTGCCGCGGCTGTGCTACATTTTCGCCCATGGCGATGACACCCTCCACCATGTTGGCGCTCGGAACGCCGGCGCCGGACTTCAAGCTGCCGGATATCGGCGGGAAATCGGTTTCACTCACGGATTTTCGCGGCAAGCCTATGGTCGTCATGTTCATCTGCAATCATTGTCCATTCGTGAAGCACATCCGCGCCGAGCTGTCCAAACTGGGGCGCGATTACCAGCACCGCGGCGTGGGAATCGCCGCCATCTGTTCAAACGACGTCGCGAATTATCCCGATGACAGCCCGGAGAAAATGAAGGAAGAGGCGCGGACGGCCGGTTATGTTTTTCCGTATCTCTACGACGAATCGCAATCCGTGGCCAAAGCCTATCGCGCGGCTTGCACGCCGGATTTTTACCTGTTCGACACCGAGCATCGCCTTGTTTATCGCGGGCAATTTGACGACAGCCGGCCGGGCAACGCGCTGCCGGTGTCGGGAAAAGATTTGCGCGCGGCGCTCGATGCCGTGTTGTCCGTCAAGGAAGTCCCGCAAAATCAAAAGCCGAGCATTGGCTGCAATATCAAGTGGAAAACGGGAGAAGAGCCGGACTACTTTTAAAGTCCGGGGGGAGAATGCGGAAATCTCGTCGCGAAAACTTTTTAAAATCGTAACCGGGATGTCCTCAACTTCACCATCATCCATTTCCTGCTCTTCTCCATCCGGGCGTATCTCAAAATTTGAGGACCTTGGCCAGCGCTATCATTTGCACCCTGCTTTAGAGGGATGTTCGGCCAAACGCCTCTGTTTTCAACTGTTTGAGCGGTTTAGGGCTGGGGATAAACCGCTGAAGCGGTTCTGGGCTTCTGGACACCTTGACTCATCTCGCTAAAGCACATAGGCGTCAAGTTAAGGCGAAAAACTCCAGTCGCGTCCGGGCACAATCGTTTGGCCGAAGGCCGCAAATCAGACTCGCGCTATCGCGCGGCTTCCACCTTCGCTCAGAAGCTACGGTGGACAGGCCCGCAAATGGCGGCTGGATTTTGGGGATCATAACCTGGGGCTGCGCTCGCCGACTCGCTTGCCCCAGGCTAATATCGGGCCGTCCTTGCAGGGCTTTCAGTATGCTGCTTCACAGAGAGTTAGCGTTACCGTCCGTCGGTTTGCGCGGGCAATCAAAGACACAGGATGGCGCGATGCTTAACTTGACGCCGATGCGCTAAAGCAGAGTGTTAATAAAATGCCCGTGTTTTTGCCTTATGCCTTCGCGTTGGAATTTGCGCCCTTGCGGGCAAAACGTTTGAACTCATTCAGCTGAGCCGGGTGTCTCCGCCAAAAATTGATCAGTTGTGAAAAGGTCGCCAGCGTTTCCGGGCTGACGTGATGTTCGATGCCCTCGGCATCCAGTTCCGCGGCGCGTTCGGTAATGCCCAGCGAGCGCAGGAAGGCGACGACGGTTTGATGGCGTTTCTTCGATTCCTCGGCCAGTTTCCGCCCGGCATCCGTTAAAAAAATGGCGCGATACGGTTGCGCGGTGACCAGTCCGGCCTTTTGCAACCGCGCAATCGTGCGGATGACCGTCACGTGCGTTACGCCAATCCGGCGGGCCAGGTCCACGACGCGCGCCTCACCCGTTTCCGCCACGAGATCGGCGATCGCTTCCACGTAATCCTCCGCGATCTCATGGGCATGCTCGCGCCGGGTCTGCGACAGGTTTTCCGCCTGGCGTATCGGGCCGGCGTTCCGGGGCGGGTTTCTTCTTTTTGGCGGCATCAGGGGCATGGCTTTTCCTCATATTCAAGCAGGAACACATTTGATAGTCGAGTCAAATTGTGTAGCCACAACTACTTTCTGTTTCTTCGACGTCTGCAATGTGGAAATGCAGGCTGAATTGCGCGGAGGGCACATGCGAAGATTGCGCGATAAAAACGTTGACATCCGGACGGGATGATGTATCCTTGCCTACATTATAAAGAGGATGCAACATAATAAAGCCGTTGCAACATCCGGCTGGTTAGCCGGTGCATTTCTGCGAATCATGAAACGGCTGGCAGCCGGCGGCAGGATGGCGCGGGCGCTGGACGCGTCCGGCATGGCCGTTATTTCCACGAACTTCCCGGCCGGCCCGGCGCCCGCCGGCAAAAAATGGGGGAGTTCCCAATTTCCGCCGCCAGACTCCACTGGGAATTTTAAAACTTTATGAATCCAGTCCCACCAGAGCCTGAAACCGCCGCCGAGCCCAAGGTCTCCGAGGCTCCGCATCCCGGCGCCATGTCGCTCGAGGGATTGCATGACAGTGTAAATGTGCCCGGTCATAAAGCGGGTTTTTGGAGGCAATTCGCCGCCTACTTTGGCCCGGCCGTTTTGGTCAGTGTGGCCTACATGGACCCTGGCAACTGGGGAACCGATCTCCAAGGCGGCGCCCAATTCAAATATGGACTG
>JASHVW010000358.1 GCA_030044395.1 Verrucomicrobiia bacterium | reverse complement strand
GAATCGTAGGAAGGTCATTCAATAATCCGGAAAGCCCTCCCTTCTCAGTTCAATCTCGCGCCGAGGACGCGAAGGACACAGCGCGGCAAAGCCGCAACCAATGGTAGATTCAAAAACCCAAGAAGAATTCAACCACGGATAAACACAGATGGACACGGATTTTTAGCCGCAAAAGGGCACCCGCCGTCGCTGAGAAGCTCTGGCGCGGCAGGCAAAGATGCACAAGGAGAAACGCTTTTGTTTCAGCGATTTGCAGTCGCGCGCTGGAAAAATCTTCGACAAAATGAGTGATTCAGACGGAACGCAGTGCAAAGAACCGCAGCGTTCCGACTCAATCCCGATACGTCAGCTTGACGATCCAATCAGCCAGGAAAAAAAGCAGCGCGCCCGCAATAAATTCCGGCACTCCGTAAAAGAAATAGCTCAACGTGGAAGCGGAATTGGAATTATTATCCTGTCCCGGTGAAATGAGATTCTCAATGAAGTTGTCAAAACCGCCCCACATGTCGTAAAGGCCGTACAGAATGACGAACAGGCCGAAGGCCCGGACAACAATTCCAAAAATATCGGATGCTTTCATACTCCGGCAAGGAAGAGCCATCACCATTCCTTTGTCAAGCCGTGGATGCTCACGGAAAAGCTGAGAGAGCCGTTTGCCGAACATCGAGGGGATTGATGCAAAAGAAAAGAGGCCGGGCACTACTCCGGCCTCTCAACGAGAACTAAGCGCTAACAGCGGTTTCAACACCATCACGGAATGCACCGAAATGCATTGCAACAACGCCACCAAGTTAACAGATACCCCCATCCCCGCGAGTCACCAATACTGGTTACACGCGCTTCAAGAACTTAGCCACGGCTTCCGTCCGTGTGCGCACCTGCAATTTCTCGTAGATGCGGCGGATGTAGGTATGAACGGTTTCGTAGCTGATCTGAAGTTTGTCCGCGATTTCCTTATACATCAGACCCTGGCTGAGGAGGTCGAGAACCTGCTGTTCGCGCTCGGAGAGGTTCTCGGCCGGCTGCGCGGGCGGGGCTTTCTGAAACGATTGCACCACCTTGCGCGCGATATGCATCGTCATGGGCGATCCGCCGCGATGCACTTCATGAATGGCTTCGAGTAATTCCTTCGATGCCGTCCGTTTGAGCATGTAACCATTCGCGCCCGCCGCCAGCGCGTTGAAGATGTTCTCAGTGTCCTCATACACCGTCAGCATCATCACCTGTGTTCCCGGCAGCAGTTGCTTCAATTGACGGACGCATTCCACGCCGTTCATGCCCGGCAAATTGATGTCCATCAGCACCACGTCCGGCTTGACGGCGGGCAAATCCTTGAGCGCCTCCTCGGCGTTGGGATATTCGCTGACGCATCGGAATCCACCGGCGCGATTCAGCACACGGGCGAGCGTGCCGCGTAATTTGTCGCTGTCTTCGACGATGGAAACAGAAATGGGCATGGTTATTCGTTGACGCGTTGACGCGTTGAAGCAAAAGAGGTTGAAGCGGGCGCATACATCCACTTCAACGGTTCAACGCCAATACGCTTCAACGGTTTCATCTCCGTATGTTTATTCATGTGGGCTGCCGTATCGGTACTGTCAAGCGCACAACGGCCCCTTTTTCGAGTCCCGGGCCAATCTCAAAGCTGCCGCCTATGTCCGTCATCCGCCTGCGCATATTGCGCAGCCCGTTGCGATTTTGCTTATCACCGGCTTCGGAAATGCCCTTGCCGTTGTCCGTTATCTCCACAGTGAAACGGTCGGAATCCAGTCGCAGCCGAATGCGCGCTTCCGTCGCCTGCGCGTGTTTGACGATGTTATTGACCGCCTCTTTAAACGCGAGGAAAACATTATGGCGCACGTCCGGCGGTATGGAAATGGCCGGCCATTGCGCCGGCGCCTCCACCCGGCAATGGACGCCCGCCAGCTCAAGAAACTCCTGGGCGTATTTGATGGCATAGTTCGTCAGCCCCTCCAGGGTGTCGTTGGCGGGATTGATGGCCCAGACAATCTCGTCGAGCGACCGGGTCGTTTCACGCGCCGTTTGCGAAATTTGCTGCGCATGTGATTCCACTTCCGCCGGCGCATTCCTGTCCGCCTCGGCCATTTCTCCGAGGAGCGCGACCTGCGTCAGGTTCGCGCCCAGTTGATCGTGCAAATCGCGCGCGATGCGGGATCGCTCGCGCTCCAGCGCTTCCTGCTGTTTGTGGCGCTGCAATTCGCGGTGCAATTTTTGCGTCGAAAGGTACCGGACAACGGCCGCGACGATTCCAAAAATGAAAAGAACCACCGCCAAGCGGAACCATACGGTCTGCCAGAATTGCGGCAGCACGATGACATCGAATGCGCCTGAATTTTCGTCTTTCACCCCATCCTCGTTGGAGGCGACGACATGGAACCGGTAATTTCCGGGCGGCAATTTGGGATACCGTGCCACGCGCTCGTTGCCCGCGTCGGTCCAATCGGTTTGGTAGCCTTCCAACTGATACCGGAAATTTACCAGGCCCGGCGCGGAAAAATCCAGGGCCGTGTAATGAATCTCCAATTGGATCTCCGACTGGTTGCCGCCTGGGGAAATGGTGACCGATGCCGGCCATGCGGACCCCAGCCGATTGGTTTTCTGTTGCCGCCCATCCACCAGGATGGATTCAATCATCACCGTCGGCGGTTGCAAATTGGATCGTAAATCCAGTGGATTGAGGCTGGCAACGCCCTCGGCGGTCGGAAACCACAACCGGCCGTCGGCCGTCCGGCAGGCGGACGGCTGGGAGCCGATCGAGCACTCGCGCGTGGGCAGGCCGTCCGCCTTGCCATAGGTGCGGCAGAAAATGGAGCCGGATTCGCCGCTGGCAAAATCTTCGAGGGACTTTTTGGCGATGCGCATCAGCCCCGCATTTGAGCCAATCCAAAGATTACCGCCGTCGGCAAGAATGTAACTGATGCTGTCGCTGGCCAGGCCGTCCCGCGTGGAAAACGAATGCCAGGTTTGATTTTTCAGCCGGGCTAGGCCATGAGCGAACGTGCCCACCCAGAGCGCGCCTTCGTCATCCACTTCCAGGCAGGAGATGTCGTTGCCTGGCAATCCATTTTGGCCGGATAGATACGAAGTAAATTTGCCGTCCTTGAAAAAATCCAAACCGCTGCTTTCCGTTCCAACCCACAACCCGCCGCCGGCATCTTCGGCGATGGCGCGAACAGGTCCGGGGGCCAAACCGTCCCGCGCGGTGAACAGGGTCCATTTTCCGCCTTCAAAACGACCCAGGCCGTTTTGGGATCCGACCCACAAGCAATTGCTCCGGTCTTCAAATAACGCAAAAATCTGCGCGCCTAATACGGCCGCCGTAGTCGCGGGAACAAATTGGTTCGTCTGGAACTGATACAAGCCTTCGCGCGTGCCCGCCCAGACGCGCTGCTGGTGGTCCACCAGGACTTCCCAGGCATCATGCGCGGGGCCCACTTGAAATTGTTCCAAGCTATTCGTGGTCCAACAGGATACGCCGAGCGCCCCGGAAGCAATCCACCATCCGCCACGATCGTCCTCTGAAAGCGACTGCGCATTCCCTGAGGGAAAACCCCGGGGCGAGTCGAAAATCTTTCTTTTAATCCGGTCCAATCCCCCGCCGTCAGTCCCCGCCCACAGGTTCCCCTCGCGGTCCAGACAAAGGGAATAGACATAAACCGAGGAAAGGCCCTGGTTGGTTGAGATATTCTGCCATCCGCGATGGTCGTCCCACCAAAAGATCCCCTGGCCCAACGTGCCGACAATCAAATTTCCCCGCTCATCCTCCAGCGCCGCCTCCACCACCCTGTTGCCCCACGGAAACCGGCCGAGGCTTCTTTCCTCGTGCCCCCCGTTCCACTTTTCGACCGTGTTGTTCAGAAGCTGCCAATACCCACCGGAGGCGGACGGGACAACAATTCTGTGTGAAAGCAAGACCAGATTTGGCGACATCGCACCCTGGCGATAATACATCTGGCCATTTTGATAGGCGAGAATCCCGTTTGCCGCGTAAAATAATACGGCGCCGGAGGATTCTTCGATCGCATAGGTCACGACGCCGGCGACCGCGCTGGCGCCGGAAAAACTTTTGATGACGCCGTCTTTAATCATCTCCAGCCCTGATGATTCTGTTCCGACCCAAAGATTGGTTTCCTTGTCTTCAAACAAAAAAACTATCCTGTCGCTGCTCAGGCCTGGTGTTTTCATCTGATTGAAGACAGTGAATTGGTTGCCGTCGAAACGCACCAATCCGTTGAGCGTCCCGATCCAAAGGTACCCGTCCCTGCCCTGGATGACCGAAATCGCCTCGCTGTCCGGAAGTCCCTCCTCGACGCTCCACGAATTCACGATAAACGGAAAATCATCCGCCCTTGCCGCCGTCAGGAAAGCGAACGCCAGCATACCGGACAGCAGCCGGGCGAAGAAAAGGGGGTGAAAACGTCTTCGCGGAAACACAGCCACGAAGGATACAAATGTGCCGGGCGGGAGGAAAAATTATTTTTCAAAAATCGCTTGCCTCCGCGGCGCAAAAAGTTAAGTTGGTATTGCCCAACGAGAACTGGGCGTAACGGCGGGCGTTGGCGATTTAACGTGTGTATCGCCGCGCCCGCTAATTGTTTTGGCCGCAGGCCCGGAGCCTGCCGCCCCCGGATATGCAACCCGTCCTCAATTATTTGAAACAAAACCAGCCGCGCTTCGTCGCCGAATTGTGCGAGTTCCTTCGTTTCCCGAGCGTCTCCGCCCAGCCGCAACACAAGAATGACATGTCCGCCTGCGCCGAATGGCTTGCAAACCATTGCCGGCAGATTGGACTGGAAGCAGCCGTCCGCGCCACCGAAGGCCATCCGATCGTCGTGGCCAAAACTCTGCGGGAAAATCATTCACCGCGTCCCCATTTCATGGTTTACGGACATTACGACGTGCAACCGCCCGACCCTTTGGATTTGTGGACGTCCCCGCCGTTCGAGCCGCGTATCGAGGGACGCTCGCTCTTTGCCCGCGGTTCCACCGACAATAAAGGGCAGCATTTCGCGCATCTCAAGGCTGTCGAGGCCTATTTGAAAACCGGCACTCCCCTGCCCTGCGATTTGACCTTTGTCATCGAAGGCGAAGAGGAGGTCGGCAGCAAACATCTGGCGAAATTTTTGAAGACAAACCGCGCCGAACTGAATTGTGACGCGATCGTGGTTTCCGACACAGGCATGCCTGATAAAAAACATCCGGCGCTTACCTACGGACTGCGCGGGATTATTGCCTTTGAGATCACGCTCCATGGGCCGTCCCGCGATTTGCATTCGGGAACGTTTGGCGGCACGGTGGACAATCCCGCGATGGCGCTTTGCCAGTTGCTTGGAAAATTGCGCAACAAAGACGGGCGGATCGCCATTCCCCATTTTTACGACGATGTTGAGTCGCTTTCGGCTTATGAACGGGCGGAATTCAAGCGGCTGCCGATTACCGGCCGCCAATTGCAGAAGCTGCTCGGCGTGAAAATGCTTTTTGGCGAGCGCGGATTTTCGCCCGCGGAACAGCGCAGCGCGCGGCCCACGTTTGAAATCAACGGCCTGACCAGCGGGTACCAGGGCGAAGGCAGCAAGACGATTGTTCCAGCGCTGGCGCGGGTAAAAATCACCTGCCGCCTCGTCCCCAACCAGAGGCCGGAGCGCATCCGAAAGATCGTCTGCGATTATCTGAAGAGGATTTGTCCGCCGACAGTGCGCCTGGAAATTGAAGCCGGCCATGGCGCCGAGGCGTATGAGGTGTCGCCCACCAGCGCCCATGCCCAGGCCGCGTTGCGCGCGTTGCGAAGCGCGTTCCATCGCGAGCCGGTTCTCCTGCGCGAGGGCGGTTCAATCCCCATTGTGAACGAATTTAAAAACGTCCTCGGCGCAGATACCCTGTTGCTTGGCCTGGCGCTGCCGGAAGATAACGCCCATTCGCCAAACGAAAAATTTGATTTGGACAATTTTGAAAACGGCCAGCGCATGAGCGCCTTCTTGTGGCGCGAATTAAGCGCTCTTTAGCCATCCGATGCTCCCCGTCTCCTCCAGGTTTAAAAGATGCAGCCGTCCTAAACTGACCAAAACGCGCATCGCCCTGGCGTTGATCATCGCCATTCTTACCGACGGCCTTCAATTTCTGCTTGGATGGCTTGGGCCGCTGGGATGGACGGTTGGTGATGATACGATAGATGTGATTACGATGTTTTTGACGAGTTGGGCCATTGGCTTTCATTGGCTGTTATTGCCAACATTTGTTTTAAAACTCGTTCCGCTCGCGGACGATTTACCCACCTGGTCGGCATGCGTGGTCGCCGTCATTGTTCTGCGCAAACGCGAGGAACGGGCTTCACAACCGTTGCCGCCGGAGAAACCCAC
>JASHVW010000357.1 GCA_030044395.1 Verrucomicrobiia bacterium | reverse complement strand
GAATCGTCCCCGCTAAGTCCGATGATCTGGCTGCCGAGGCCGTTAAAGCAGCGGACGAAGCGCGCGCCTTGCTGCGTCAAAACCGCCTGCAAGCCGCGCTGCAGAGCATCTGGTCGCTGGTGAGCCGCGCGAACCAATACGTTGACCAGACCGCTCCGTTCAAACTGGCGAAGGACCCGGCGCGGGCCGGACGGCTGAATGAAGTGTTGTACAATCTGGCCGAGACCTGCCGGGTGCTGGCGGTATTGATCCAGCCGTTCCTGCCCGGAACGGCCGCGAAAATTTTTTCGCAACTTGGGCTGGACGGCGCACCGGACAAACTTTCCGAGGCGGCTTGGGGAAAACTAAATCCCGGTCATAAAATCGGCGACCCCGCGCCGCTATTTCCGAGGAGGGATGTTTGAATTTGCGCCGAAGGCGCTTCTGATAATAGGCGGCAGGCCCGCAAAATAGAACATAATTTCAGGCACTTCGGTGGGGCCTGAACGCTTCCATCAGCTAACCCGCAGTTGAAACTGCGGGCAATTCTCACAGACGCCTTCGGCGCAAATCTAATTCAACGGCACCCCTTTGCGGATATAAGTGGGAATATCCAAATCTTCCCCCTTGTGAATCGTCGGTTCGCTTTTATCGAAACGCCCTTTGGATACGATCGCCAGCGGCAATTGGGTTTGCAGCATCTTCGATTTCTCGCGCCGGCCGCGTCCGCTGTGGCGCGCCACCAGTTGCTCGCGCTGCGCCAATGTAAGCGACGGCGCCGACGGCGCATCGCCCCGACGACGCCGGGACGACTCCGGCGTTTCCGCACCGTCCGCGTTGTCCGGATCGAGCTGCTCCACTTTTGGCGTGGCATTCTTTGCGGCAATCAACGTGATGGAAAGGCTGTTTTTCATTTCCGGGTCAATCCCGGCGCCCATGACGATTTCCGCGCGGTTGCGGTGGCGCCCGATTTGTTCCATCACCCGGCCAACTTCGGCCATGGTTAAATCCTTGCCGCCGGTGACGCTCACGAGAATCGCATCGGCTTCCGCGAGGGCGCGGCCGTCATCGAGCAACGGATGCGCGAGGAGTTTTTCCACGGCGTCACGCGAGCGCGACGGGCCGCCGGCTTCCACAAAGGCAAACGCGCTTTCGGAATGGCGGTCCCGCACGAGGGCGCAGAAATCCTCGAAATGAATCTGAATCAATCCGGGGCGCACGAGCAATTGCCAGACGCCGCGAACGCCCTCGATAAGCAGGCCGCCGCTGATGCGGAACGTCTCGAGGATGGGCGTGTTTTCGTCAATCATTTTGACCGCTTTCCGGTTCGGCAGGCAAATCACGCCGTCGGCGATCGCCTTCAATTGCTCCAAACCTTCGCGCGCCTGTTGTTCGCGCCGGCCAAATTCCGCGGCAAAAGGCAGCGTGACGAAGGCAAAAACAATCGCGCCAGCATCCCTTGCCGCGCGCGCCAGCACGGGGGTGATGCCGCTGCCCGCACCGCCGCCCAGGCCGGCCACGATGAAAACCACGTCCGCGCCTTCGCAGGCGGACTGAAGCACGGAAAAATGCTCCTGGGCCAGGGCGCGCCCGCGTTCGGGATCGCCGCCGGTACCCAGGCCCCGCAGCAATTTGGTTTCGAGATGAATCTTCACCGCGGCGGACGAAGCGGCGAGGGACTGCGCGTCGGTGTCAATCACGGCAAAGCGCGCGCCGGCAAATTCGCCGCTGTTCATGGCGTCGGCGAGAATGACGCCCGCGCCGCCGACGCCGATGACATGGATTGAACGCGTCCGCGGATTTTCCGCGGCAACTGTTTCATGACCTTTCGTTTTCATTCGTTCAGGAACGTTGGATAAATTTTCCGATCACGCCTTTGATGCCCGAAGCCAGCGACGATTTGCCGCCCTGTTTACGGGCCTTGAGCGAGCCGAATTTTGCGAGGCCGATGGCCGTGTTAAATTCCGGCTGATCCAGCGCGGACTTGAGGCCGCTGATGGAATTCGTCTGGCCGATGGAGACCTGCATTTGAAATACGCGTTCCGCCAGTTTGGCGACGTGGGGAATGCGCGCGCAGCCGCCGCTGAGAAAGACGCCCGCCCGCAAGTAATCCAGCGCGCCGTCCTGCTCGAGATCCTGGGCAACGATTTCAAAAATTTCCTCGAGTCGCAGCGACATGATGCGCTGCAAATGCTCGACGTTCACCACCCGCAATGGGAGGCCGAGTTCATTGGTGATGGTCAGGGTCCGGCCTTTGGCGTTTTCCTCCACGACGGCCGAGCCGCTTTCCTTCTTCAATTTCTCCGCGCGGCTCAAGGGAACCTTCAGGCCATGGCCCAAATCGTTGGAAACGTGGTCGCCGCCGAGCGCCAGCGCGCCGGTATTGCGGATGACGCCATTGGCATAGACGGCGTAATCCGTCGTGCCGCCGCCGATGTCAATCACCAGGGCGCCCAGTTCCTTTTGCTCACAGGTGAGCAACGCCAGCGAGGACGCCAATCCGTTAAAGACAATGTCGTCCACTTCGAGTTGCAGGCCTTTGACGAGGCGGATTGAATTTTGGAGGCGGTTGGTGATGCCATGCACCACGTGCATTTCCACTTCCAGGCGCGCCCCGAGCATCCCCACCGGGTTGGTCACGCCATCCTGGCCGTCCACAAAAAAATGCTGGCGGACGGCGTGAACGACGGTATTCTGCGCGGGCAAATTGATGGCCTTGGCGTTTTTAATCACGTCCTGCACGTCGTCCGCGGAGATTTCGCGATCGGCGCTGACGACCGGATGGACGCCGCGATTATTGAATCCGCGGAGGTGGCCGCCGGTGACTCCGAGATAGACGTCGCGGATTTCCACGTCCGCCATCTGCTCGGCCTCGACGATGGCGTTGCGCACGCATTCCTCGGCCTGGGTGGCGTCCACGATTTCGCCCTTGCGCACGCCGCGCGCCGGGGATTGGCCGATACCGATGACATTGAGCGCGCCCTCGGCGCCCACCTCACCCACGACGGCACAAATTTTGGACGTGCCGATTTCGAGGCCTACGATGATGTTGGGGTCGTCAAACATTTTTCCTCCGTGGAATGGCTGCAGTTGAATTGGCCGGCACATCCGGAGCGGAAGGAATATCTTCCCAGCGGACCGGAACATTGTTGGCAACGGCAAAATCGGCCGATGCGATTTTCTTGCCGTAACGTTGGCCCAGATCATAGACCTCGCGCCAGCGGCGCAGTTGCTGGTCCAGATCACCCAGGCCGAAAGTGATTTCCCCCCCCTGGTCCGTCGTCGCGACGATGACCTCCGGGGAAGAAACGTCAATGCGGCGAAAATCCACGAGGCCGGTCATGGGCGAATGGGCGAAGGCGGCGAGGAGCTGCAACGCCGCCTGGGCCTGCGGCGATTCCACGCGATGGCCGGGGAGCAATTGAAAAAGGTTCAAGCCGGTAATGACGGGCAATTGTTCATTGATTTCGGCCAATGAAATCATGCGCGCCCGCGGGTCCAGCGGCTGCATAACATACCCGCGCGCGTCGAGTTGAAAAACTGAGACCGAGATCTCGCCGTTGGTGTTCAACTCGGGCACGTTCACCTGCGCAATCGGCCGGCGCTCGGTCACCTGGATTTTCAAGGTGCGGGGCAAAACACGCTCAAGGGAAACGGACTCGATTTCCGGAACGAGTTCGAGATTGCGTTTAATGGCGGCCAGATCGAGGGCAATCAAATTTTGGCCCGGTTTTACGCCGGCCCAACGGCGGAGTTGTTCCGGCACGATGACTCCATCGGTTTGCACCTGGACGTCCTGAATGGCGAACGTGGAATTTTCATAGACGAATTCATTCAACGCCCACTCGCCCATGCACCAAAGTAGATAGAGGCCGAACACGGTGCCGAACGTCACGCAAAGCGAGACCGAAACCAACCGGGCGCGCGTGGCGCGCACCTGGTCGGAGCGCAGCTTTACGTCGAGCACGTGGCCGCGATGCAATCGCCGGTTTTTTTGTTCGCGCTTAAACCACATAATCAACCGATCGCCGCCACCACGGCAGCGATGGATTGCCGGTCTTTCATTGTTTTTCGCTTCAGGGCCAGGTCAATCATTCGCTGGCAAAGCTGATCGTAGGTGACGCCCGCCGCCGCCGCCGCCTTCGGCAGGAGGCTGGTTTCGGTCATGCCGGGCTGGGTATTGACCTCCAGTACCACCGGCTCGCCATCAGGACGCACCATCACATCCACGCGACCGTAATCACGCCCGCCAATCGCCCGGAAAGCGCCCAGCCCGGCGTCTTGAATTCGTCGCGTGGTGGCTGCGTCAAAGTCCGCCGGGCAAAAATAGTCCGTGCAACCAGCGGTGTATTTGTTGCGATAATCGTAGGAGCCGGCCTTGGGCCGCACCTCAACGACCGGCAGGGCGCTGTCGTCCAAAATGCCGACAGTCGTTTCGCGCCCGATAATTCTCTCCTCAACCAGGACTTCGGAATCAAATTTCAGCGCCTCGGCCAGCGCGCTCGGCCAATCTTCAGGGCGTTCGACAAATTGCAGGCCAACGCTTGAGCCTTGCCGAACAGGCTTGACGACCAAAGGCAATCTCATGGTCGCTGGCAACGGCGCTTGTGCCGAGGCGACGACCACAAATTCAGCCGTGGGCACCCCGTTCCCAACGCACTTTTTCTTTGTCAATACCTTGTCAAAGGCAATCCCGCTCGATTTCGCGTCGCACCCTGTGTAAATCGCGCCGATCTTTTCCAATTGCTTCTGTATCTCTCCATCTTCGCCATACGTTCCGTGCAACGGGGCAAGACAAACCACATCCGTCTTCCGCGGAAGGACAAAGTTTTTCTCCTTGGGGTCAATTTCCGAAACGGAATGGCCAAGCGAACGCAGCGCCCTGGCCACACCGGCGCCCGAACGCAGTGACACTTCGCGTTCGGCGCTGGGGCCGCCAAGCATGACGACGATGTTTAATTTTTTTTGCACCAATCTTCGCCGATAATTTCCACTTCTGTCTGCAATTCAATCCCGCGTTCCGTTTTCGCCTTCGCCTTCAAAATTTCAATCAACTCCAAAACGTCCCGCGCCGTGGCGTCACCGTCATTGATGATAAAATTCCCATGCTTGGCAGAAACGACCGCGCCGCCGACGCGGCGGCCTTTCAAGCCGAGTTCGTCCACGAGTTTCCCCGCGTGGATTAGCGCCGGATTTTTGAAGATGCAGCCGGCGCTGAGCGCGGCGGGTTGCGATTCCCAGCGTTTCACGCTGAATGATTTCATCCGGCGTTCGATCTCTTCGCGCGGCGCGGTTTGGCACTCAAAAATCGCGGACAGGGCGACGTGACCCTTCAAGACCCCGCACTGGCGATAGCTCACGGACATTTCGGCGGGGGACATTTCGGAAATCTGGCCGTCAAAGGCGATCATGCGGACGGATTCAACCGCGTCAAAGGTAGCCCCGCCCATGGCGCCCGCATTCATGCGAAGCGCGCCGCCGACACTGCCGGGAATGCCTTCCAAAAATTCCAGCCCGCTCAGATTGTTCCGTTTGGCTTCGATGGAAATATCCTTCAATTTTGCGCCCGCGCCGCAGCGCAGCCGCCGGCCGGCAACTTCAATTCCGTCAAATCGCGACAAACTTATTGCAACCCCGCGAAATCCGCCGTCGCGCACGAGGAGATTCGAGCCGCGGCCAAGAACGAAGAACTTGAGGCCATGCCCACCGCAAAATTTCAAGAGAGTCGCTAGGTCCGCCTCATTCGCCGGCTGAATATAAAGATCCGCCGGGCCACCGACGCGCAGCGTGGTATGTTTCGCCAGCGGTTCATCACGGCGAATAACCGTCGCCGGTGACAGTAGCGCGCTCAACTCCGCAAAATGATTCCCGTTTTGCGTCCGCATTTCCGAAATGTCGTCTGTCAATGTCATTCGTCAAATGGCGTGCCTGGCGCGCCCGTGGGCGCAACCGCCGCCGCAGGCCTCGTTTTTTGCCGCCGATCCTTGCCTTTCAGCGACGGCGTCCAAAATTGCTTCGGCAATATCCGCCGCCGCCGTAGGGGATTGCCATCGCAACAGCGCCGATTGCATCCGTGCCCGCGCGCCATCGTTTTCAACCAAGCCGGTCAAAATTGCCGCAATCTTTTCCGGCGTTGCATCTTTCTGCTCCAGCAATTCTGCCGCACCGGTCTTCTGAAAAGCAAGGCCGTTGAAAAATTGGTGATTGTCCGCGGCTGCGGGGAAAGGGACCAGCAACGAGGGCAGCCGGGTGGCGGCGATTTCCGCGAGTGACGACGCCCCGGCGCGGCTGACGGCGACGGTGGCCGCGCCCAGCGCAAATTCCATTTCAGCCAGGAACGGTTTGACGACGGCCTTCATTTTTTGCGCGGCGTAGCCGGCTTTGACTCTTTCAAAATCGTTCATCCCGGTCAGGTGCAGCCATTGCCAGTTTTTCCCGGCGAGCAGCGGCAACGCCTCCAAAATCATCTGGTTCAAGCCGCTCGCGCCCTGGCTGCCGCCAACAACCAGAACCGTGGGGAGGCATGGCTCCAAGCCCAGCGCTTCGGCCGCCGATGGGTTCGCAATCTTTTCGGAAAATTGCGGGCGTACGGGAGTGCCAACGACGGAAGTCTTTTTGGCGCTAAGACGTGTCTTCGCTTCCGGGAACCCGACGAACACTTCGTCCACGAATCGGGCGAGAAAACGGTTGGCCCGCCCCGGGACGGTGTTGGACTCATGCAGAAACGCGCGGGCGCGGGATTTACCGGCGGCCAGCACCGGCGGCGCGGCGGTGAATCCTCCCATGGCCAGGACGGCGTCCGGCATGAGCGTGTCGAAGAGTTTCCGCGCCAACCGATAGGATTTCCAAAAGTTCAGCGCAAAGGATAAATAGTTTCGGTTCTGCAAACCGACACCGGGCAACGTGAAGATTTCCACGTCTTTCGCGGATTTCACAGCCTTTTGATCAATTTCCTTGGGCGAAATCAACAGGGCGACTTTGCAGCCGCGCTTCTTTAATTCTTCGGCGACCGCCGTTCCAGGAAAGAGATGCCCGCCCGTTCCGCCGCAGGCAATCGCGACGGTGGGCGGTTTTGACCCGGCTAAAATCATGCAGCTCGGGCGGCAAACGGGTTGTCGCTGCTCTCAATTGCCCGCCTGGAAATCTTTTCGCGGACGGGCGCTTGACGGGCGATGCTGAATAAAATCCCGACGCACGTAAGCATCGCCAGCAAATTGGAGCCGCCGTAGCTGATAAACGGCAATGGAATGCCCTTGTTCGGCAGAGCGCTGGTGACGACGCCAATGTTGATGGCTGCTTGCAGGCAGATTAAAAAGGTCATGCCCGTGGCGAGCAACGCGCCGAAAGGTTCGCGCGCATTCACGGCGATGAATATGCCGCAAATGGCGATGATGACGAAGGCCAGAACGATGAGAAGCGTGGCCACGAGTCCGAGTTCCTCACCCACGTTCGCAAAAATAAAATCAGTCTGGATTTCCGGAAGGTAGCCGTGCTTCTCCATCCCGTTGCCCAGCCCGACCCCCAACCAGCCGCCGGAGCCAAGACCGATCATGGCCTGCTGCGCCTGGAGCGCCGCCCCGTTCAAATGCTCCTGCGGATGCAGCCAGGCAAAGATGCGATTCATGCGCATCGGATCATGCAAGATGGAAACCGCCAGCCCCGCCGCCCCTGCCGCGGCCGGCAGCAAAATGTGTTTCCAGCGCACGCCGGCAATCAGCAGTAAAATCCCGCTCACGGCCGCCAGGAGAATGGTCGTGCCGCGGTCCGGTTCCACAAAAATCAGCCCGAGCACCGCCGCGACCAGGAGTCCCGGAAGAATGATTCCGCGGTTGAACGTATTCATTTGTCGCTGGTATCGGTCGCCGTACCAGGCGAGCAAAATGACCAGTCCGATCTTGCCGAGCTCAGAGGGTTGAAACATCAGCGGTCCCAGGCGGACCCAGCGATGGGCGCCGTGGCTGGCGTGGCCGATATGCGGCGTAAAAACCGCCCCAAGGGCGAAAATGGCAAGCGCATAGACCGGCCACGCGAGTTTTTGGAGCCATTGATAATCGAAAGCGGTCGCCACAGCGCAAAACACAAGTCCGGCGGAACACCAGATCAGTTGCATCACCAAATCGTGCGCGCCATCGCGCGTCATACTCGAGCTATAAAGCATCACCATGCCCAGCGCCAGGAGGGCGGCGACGCAAAATGCCAGAGTATAGACGGCGACTTTCATTCCAATGCTTCAAACAAACGCCGGCCGTTACGACCCATCATTGGCCGTTCGTCGGGGGCGCAGTAGGCGCGGGCGCTGCCGGAGCCGGCGCAACCGGCGCCGGCGCGGTTGCAGGCGGCGCATTCACGGTCGTGTTCGCGTTGGCCGGGATCTTCAATTTTTGTCCGACCTTGATCCGGGTCGTGGTCAGATTGTTTTCGGCTTCAAGCGCCTTTATGGTAGTGCCGTGCGTGCGGGCAATTCTGGTCAGGGTATCGCCGGATTTAACCACGTACGTTTCCTCACCACTCATGTCCGATTGGCCGGCGGCTGATTCCGCTTCTGCCGTGGCAGAAGGCGCGGGCAAGGTCAACTTTTCACCGATTTTGAGCCGGGCGGGTTGTACATCCGGATTGGCGGCTTCAAGCGCCTTGAGGCTCACGCCATGCGCCTTGGCAATTTTGCCGAGCGTGTCGCCTTTGACTACCACGTAGGCGGATTCTTCTTCCGGCGGCGGCGCAACGGGCGGCGGCGCAACGGGCGGCGCAACGACCGTCTGGTTGGTGGGCATCGGAGGGGCGGTGACCGGCGGATTGCTCGCTTCGAGCGGCTGGGCGTTGGTTTCCGCCGTGGCGACTTCATTGGTGTCCTGCTGCGTGCTTTCGGTTTCGCGTTTGCAGCCTTCAATGAGCATGGCCGTCAAGCCGCAAACACTGACGGCGAGCACGCAGAAAACGGCGAGTTTCATGCGCGAACGGCGTTTGTGTTGTTCGAGGAGGGAACCTTGCGGAACGAATGGATTCGGATTATTCATGAGTTTGGCGCTGTTGGCGTCCTTTCATCGAGGGTCAGTTGTTTTGGTTGATTTTGCCGTGGTGAAAATTTGCCTCGAAAAATTTCACCGCGGAATAAATTTGATTTGTTCATCGGCACGGAAATAAAATTGCGGCCTGCGACTTCTGGCAAAGTTATTAACATTTGCCGGGAGTTTTCGCAAGAAGCAAAACGCGAATTTCGCAATTCCTGCAATGACTTCGTTTCGGTTTCAGTCTTCATTTTATCTCAATTTCAGAGTCGCCAGCGCGACGACCGCGAACAGCACGCACAAGATGTAAAAGCGCATGACCACCTGCGATTCGTACCAGCCCTTCTTTTCGAAATGATGGTGCAGCGGCGCCATCAAAAAAATCCGCCGTCCCGTCCCCGTCCGCAACCGTGTGAAACGGAACCATCCCGTCTGCAAGATCACCGAGGCGGCTTCGATGACAAAAATGCCGCCGGCAATGACCAGCACGAAGGGTTGATGAATCAGGACCGACACCACACCGAATGCGCCACCCAGGGCGAGCGAACCGGTGTCGCCCATAAACACCCGTGCCGGATGGCAATTGAACCATAAAAAACCCAGCCCCGCACCAATCAGCGCCGCACAGAAGACGGTCAATTCGCCCGCGCCGGGAACCAGTGGAATTTCCAAATAAGCCGCGGCTTTCGCGTTGCCCGCGACGTAGGTGAAGACAAGAAAGACAAAGGCCACAATCAGCGAGCAACCGATGGCCAACCCGTCCAGGCCATCGGTCAAATTCACGGCATTCGACGTGCCGACAATGGCCAGGACAACGATTAAAATGCCGATCCAGGCGGCGTGGGTGGCGATCGGATGCTTGTAAAACGGGACCATAATTTCCGAAACGAGTTTCGTCGTTGAAGGGGTGAGCCAGAGATAAATTCCGACGAACGCGCTTACGGCCGTTTGCGCCCACAGCTTTACGCGCGGCGGAGTTCCCCCGCCCGTTTGTTGAAGGATTTTTGCGTAATCGTCGTAAAATCCCAGTCCCGCCAGGACGATGACCGAGAGCAAGGTAAGGAGGACCAGCTTGTTGTCCAATTGCGTCCAGAGCACCGTCGAGAAGACCAGGACAGTGACAATCAGAACGCCGCCCATGGTTGGGGTGCCCTTTTTGCTCAAGACGCGCGCGGCCAGGCCGCCGGCTTCCTCGGCCTTGTCCGCATAGTCCTGTCCAAATCTCAGTTGTTTCAGCCAGTGAATGATTTTCGGGCCGAGCCACCAGCTTAACGCCAGCGCCGTCACCGCCGCCCCGGCGCTGCGCACAGTGATATAATGGAAAAGCCGCAGCCACGAGAGCCGGCCTTCCCACGCCGTTCCGTGAAACCAGTCGAGCAGCCATTGGCTCAAATAATAAATCATTTTTTTCGCTCACAATTTCTCCGGCCTTAATGTTTCGGTAATGCGTTCCAGCCGCAATGCCCGCGATGCCTTCACCAACACCACGTCGCCGGCCTTGACAAAATTTTTCACCGCGTTCATTGCGGCTTCCACGCTGTCAAATTCAATCACGCGCATCAGTCCGGCCTCGCGCGCGGCCCGGCCGATGACCGGCGCCATTTTACCAACGGCAAAGAGCTGGCCAATCTTGAACTCCGCGGCGCGCCGGCCGACTTCCTCGTGCGCCGCCGCGCTATGGGCGCCCAACTCGCCCATGTCGCCCAGCACGGCCACTCGCCGGCCATGCAACGGCAGGTCCCGCAACGTCTCCAGCGCCGCCTCCATCGAGTCCGCATTTGCATTGTAGCAATCGTCCAATACGCGGACGCCGTTGGCTTCCCAATATTGCAGCCGCATCTTTGGCGGTTTGCATTCGGCCAAGCCGCGCTGGATCTCAGTGCGGCCCAAGCCTAGTTCCTCACCGACCGCGACCGCAAAAAGCGCATTCACCACCTGGTGGCGCCCTAACAAATTGACCCGGTACTCGCCGCCAAATTTTTCTCTCCGCGTCTCGATTCGAAACGTAGCGCCGTTTTTATCCAGCCGGATTCTCTCAGCCCGCCAGTCATTATTCCCACCGATGCCAACGCGGACGATTTTCGCCCGGGTCCGCCGGACAATTTTCCACGTCCACTCGTTGTCGCCGGCGACGACCAGCGTTCCATCCGCGGGCAGCAACTCCGCCAGCCAGCCCTCTTCGCGCACAACGCCATCCAGGTCGCCGAAAAATTCCAGATGTTCGCGGCCGATATTGGTGAGCACGCCGATTTTCGGGCGCATCATCATGACCAGCGGCGCCAGCTCGCCCGGATGATTCGTTCCGGCTTCGAGCACGGCGGCCCGGTGCGACTTTTCCAGCCCCAACAACGTCAATGGCACGCCGATTTCGTTATTAAAGCTCGCCTCGCTCGCCAGCGTCGGAATTCTTTGCCGCAAGACCGATGCCAACAATTCCTTGGTCGTCGTCTTTCCATTCGATCCGGCCACGCCAACAATCGGCAATTCAAATTGCGCGCGATAGGCCGCGGCCAGCTTTCCGAGGGCGGCCCGTGTGTCGTCCACCACCAGCACACCGCAAGCGGGCAGCCGCGCGGGCGCCTTCTTTTGCTCGATGACCACGGCGGCTGCCTTCTTTGCTGCGACCTCATCCAGGAAATCGTGGCCGTCGTGGTGCTCGCCGCAAATGGCAAAGAACAAATCGCCCGGGAGTGCCCGGCGCGAATCGGTGCAGATATTCCTGACTGATGCTTCGCCCGTCGGCGGGCGGATTTCCGCGCCGCAAGCTTCGGCGATAAATTTCAAAGAGCGTTCTTCCACAATTATCCAAATAGTTGCCGGTGCGAATTATTCATGCATTCATGGCGTCTCGGAGTTGTTTTGGAGCGCCATTATTGGCGGCGTGTCCGGTGACTCCAGGTTGGGCGGCTGAAAATTTTCATCCGGCGGAATGTTTAGATAACTCGCGCAGCGTTCGGCGACGTCGCGGAACACCGGGCCGCAGACCAACCCGCCGTAATAACCTTCCTTTGGCTCATCCATCACGATGGAAATGCACAATTGCGGATTGTCCGCCGGGAAAAATCCGATAAACGACGCGAAGTATTTGCCGTGAACATATTCTCCGTTTTCGACTTTTTGCGCAGTGCCGGTTTTCCCGGCCACGACGTATTCCTTCATCGCCGCGCCGGGCGCGGTGCCCTCGGGCGAAACCACGGTTTTGAGCGCCTCGATCATTTGCCGCGCCGTGTCGGCGCTAACCACCTGCCGCACGCGCTGTGATTCATATTGCTGGACGATATTTCCGTCCCGGTCTTCCAGGCATTTCACCAGCATCGGACGCATCAGCCAGCCCCCGTTGGCAATCGCTCCCATGGCCATCAGCATTTGCAGCCGGGTGACGCCCACGCCCTGCCCCATCGGAATTTGCGCAATGGTCACCTTCGACCAATCCTTGACCGGATACAAAATCCCCGCCACCTCGCCCGGCAATGGAATGCCGGTGCGCTCGCCGAAGCCGTAATCGCTCGCATAATCGTAAAGGCGGTCTTCGCCAAGTTTGATTCCGACTTTTGCCGCGCCGATGTTCGACGATTTGGTAATGATGCTTTCCGTCGTCAAATTTCCAAATGGTTCATGGTCGTGCAATACCCTGCCCGCGAAGGCGAAATGCCCGTCCTCGCAATAAAACGTGTCATTCAAATGCACAATGCCGTCGTTCAACGCGCCGGAAATGGTGACGATCTTGAAAGTGGAACCGGGTTCCATCACGTCGGTAATGTCGCGGTCGCGCATCTCAGGTGTGACGGTGTCCGGCTGGTTGGGATCGTAATCGGGGAGGGACGCCATCGCGAGAATTTCGCCAGTGGCGGGGCGCATGACAATGCCGGTGATGCTGCGGGGCGTGTGCTTTTCCATGGCCTCAGCCAGCGATGTTTCAAGAATGTGCTGCACGACGGCGTCAATGGTAAGCACCACGTTCAGGCCGTCGCGCGCGCGAACGTCTTCATCGCGCAAAGAAACCAGTTCGTGCTGTTGCCGGTCGGCCTCGGACACGCGCCACCCGGCGACGCCGCTCAATTCGGAATTCAACGCCAGTTCAATGCCATCGCGCCCGACGATTTTCGAAACCAGATGGCCGTCCACCTGGGATTCTTCCACGCCGGAAAATCCCAGCACCTGCGCCGCCAGCGCGCCGTTCGGATAGATCCGCAACTGGTCCGGCTCGGCGAAAATCGCGCCCTGGCGCAAGTTATCGAAGAAGGCGCGGTCGGCCCGGGACAATCTTATATCCGCCACGCCAAAATCCAACCGGCTCATTGTCTGTTGAATCTCCTGCCAGGTCTGGTCGGGCACATTCTTTTTCAGCCGGGCATAATGCAGGTTATTCGTGATGATTTCGCCGTGTTCGTTCCGGCAAATTCTGGGCGTCAGTTTTTGACAAAGCTCGGCTTCGCTTATTTGCAGCAAGGGCGCCAGGGCACGGGCGACAATGGCCTGCTCGTTGCCAATCAACGACGGGTCGGCGCAGACGGTTTTCACCGAGATGCTGGTGGCCAGAAGATTGCCGTGAACGTCCAGGATGTCACCGCGGCGGGGCGCCTGCCAGTACTCGCGCTGCATGTCTTCGTGGGCGAGGCGCGTCAATTCATCATGGCGTAGCACCTGCAAATTCACGAGCCGGTAACCCAGTCCCGTGAACGCCAGGCACACCAGAAGTGTCAGCGCCAGTGCGCGTCTAAGTTGCAGCCGTCTTGTCATTCCAAACTGGCCGGCCGCTCGCGGCGATCGGTTCCTCACCCGACGGCGTCACGAGCGGCGGCCAAAATCACATTCATTGCGTCGTTTCCGCAGTTCGCCAGGCCGCGATCTGGCGCGAGGCATTCTGCGCCGGCGCGGCGGCCGGCTCCGGCAGCCGCCAGACCTGCGCCGGTTGCGCTGGCGCCAGTCCCAGGTTCAATTCGCGCGCCCGCTGGTCCAGCATGACTGGCGAACGCAAAATCGCGAGCTGGTCGGAAAGCCGCTGGTTGTCATTGCGCAATTGGTTCAGGCACGTTTCGTCCTGCCGAATTTCCCGGCCCAGGGCAAAAATCTGGCCTTTCTGCCAGACATATCCGACCGCTGAACCAGCAATCACAAAACATAGAAACAGGGCCTTCAGCGCCGGTCCGAACCGGATGGCTGCCAACTGGTTTCTTCGATTTTTTGCCATCGTAATTAAATTTTTTCCAACACGCGCAGTTGCGCGCTGCGACTCCGCAGATTTTCCGCCACTTCCGTTGCGCCGGGCTTGATTGCCTTGCGGTTGAGCCAATTCATCTCGGAAGTGCGCGGCGTCCGCAACTCCGGCACGTCCACTTCGCCGCTAAACGTGTAGTCGCGCGTCTTTTCGCGGCCGAATTCCTTCACCACACGGTCTTCCACCGAGTGAAATGTAATCACCGCCAGCCGCCCGTGCGGCTTCAAAATCGTCAACGCCGCTTCCAACCCGCGTTTCAAAGAGCCAATCTCATCGTTCACCGCAATCCGCAGCGCTTGAAAAACTTTCGTCGCCGGATGCGTCTTCCCGCCGCGCCGCGGCGAAAGACGCTCCATCAAGTCCGCCAACTGCCTCGTCGTCTCAAAAAATTTATTTACCCGGTCGTGAACGATGGCTCTGGCCATCCGTCGCGACTCCCGCTCGCCGCCGTATTCCCAAAAAATCGCCGCCAATTCGGCCTCATTCGCGCCGTTCACGATATCCGCCGCCGTCACCGTTTGGCGGTCGTCCATCCGCATGTCCAGCGGGCCGTCGTTCTGAAAACTGAATCCTCGCCCCGCCCAATCCAATTGCGGCGAGCTGGCGCCGAGGTCCAAAACCACACCGTCGCAGCTTGCCGCCGGAATCCAGTCGGCCATCTCCGAA
>JASHVW010000356.1 GCA_030044395.1 Verrucomicrobiia bacterium | reverse complement strand
GGACTGGCGGAGGAGCGGAGTAATCGAGTGATTGAAAAATGGATCAAATATTGATGTGGACTTCGGTCCGCCAAGGCATTCGTTGATCTGTCGTCAAAAATATGTCGAAATCAAAATTGACCCGGCTTGATCTTATTTCTACAGTCCAAGGAATCCGCAAATACATCCAACTACTTAAACCAAGATCATCACAAATTTTATGTCACGAACTCTAAACCCTTACGTCGTGCTGTTGACCCTGATTGCCACACTGGGCGGTTTGCTTTTCGGATATGACACCGCAGTCATCTCGGGAGCCGTTGGGAGCCTGAAGGCTTATTTCATCGAGCCGCGGCACCTTGCCGATCCCAATGCGGCCAATTCACTGTGGGGTATCGTCAATTCCAGCGCTCTCATCGGCTGTATCATCGGAGGGGTCATCGGTGGATGGGTGAGCACCCGCATCGGTCGCAAGCGCGGACTGATCATTGCCGCCGTTCTCTTTTTGGTCTCCGCCCTCGGCGCTGCCGCGCCGGAATTTCCGTTCGCCCCCATTGGCCATGGCGGGCCGGGATACATGTGGAACTTCGTCTTTTACCGAATTCTGAGCGGCGTCGGCGTTGGTCTGGCTTCCATGCTCTCGCCGATGTATATTGCCGAAATTGCGCCGGCTAAAATTCGCGGGAACCTGGTGGCCTGGAACCAATTCGCCATCATCTTCGGGATGCTGGTGATTTATTTTGTGAACTACGGTATTTCGCGCGCGGGCAGCGGCGACGCCTGGCTGAACACCATTGGCTGGCGCTACATGTTCCTTTCCGGCGCCATTCCTTCAATTGCCTTCCTCCTCCTGCTGCTTTTTGTGCCCGAAACGCCGCGCTACCTGATGCTGAGGGGCAATGAGCCGGGGGCGCGCGCCGTTCTGGCCAAATTGACGACGCCGGAGGAGGGCGAACAGGAAATCGCGGAAATCCGCGCTTCACTGGCCGAACATCATTCCGGACGCATCTTCTCGTTTGGCATCCTCCTCATCTTCATCGGCATCTTGCTTTCGGTCTTTCAGCAATTTGTCGGAATCAACGTCGTCCTCTATTATGCGCCTGAAATTTTCAAGAACGTGGGTTTTGATACGAACGCCTCGCTCTTCCAAACGATCATCGTGGGCGCCGTCAATCTTGTTTTTACCGTCGTGGCCATCGTCACCGTGGACAAATTGGGGCGCAAACCGCTTCAGATCATCGGCGCCCTGGTGATGGCGGTGGCGATGATTGCGTTGGGCTTTACCTTCGCGCACGAGGTCAAAGGAGTCCTGGCCCTGCTTTGCATGCTGCTCTATATTGCTGGATTCGCCGTGTCCTGGGGGCCGGTGGTTTGGGTGTTATTGAGCGAAATTTTTCCGAATCAGGTGCGCGGTAAAGCCATGGCGGTGGCCGTCGCCGCCCAGTGGATAGCCAATTTTCTGGTCAGTTGGACCTTCCCCATCCTCAACGACAATCCATATCTGGTGAATAGTTTTCACCACGGGTTCGCGTATTGGATTTACGGCATCATGAGCATCCTGGCGGCGCTCTTTATGTGGAAGTGGGTCCCGGAAACCAAGGGGCGCACCCTCGAACAGATGGAAGCCCTCTGGCTCACGCGCGCGAAAATGCCGTCACAAATTAACACGGCTGCGGAACCGGAGATTCCGCGGCTTTAATCCTGTAACTCAGTTGGGGGAAGTAGTTGCGACACGGCGAGCTTGGCAAACACCCGCCAACAGCAACCGTAACCGATGCCGTTGCGTCATTGCTCGTCTTTGGGGCGGAATTTGATGGTGTAGATCAGCCCCAACACGAGCAACAGTGCCCCCCACCAGACACCCGCGTGGTATTGGGCCAGTTCCACTTGGTGCGGCGGCGGATCGAATAATTCGTAAACCCCCGTCCCGCATATCAATACGCCATAAACGGTCAGCAGGAGGCCGATAAAAAACCAGATGGAAATGAAATGTTTGTGCATAAATTTTACCAGAAAATAATGTTAAGGATGATAAACACAATGAACACCACGCCGCCCCAAAAGACGGGCTTTTTGTGCCAGGGAAGACCGTGTTCGGTTGGAATGTCCGTGCAGCCGCGCACCAAACCCACCAGTTCGGAATCCAGCTTGGGCTTGGTCGCCAGACTGACCAGAACCGTTACGATCACGGTCGCCACAAACGACCAGAGCGCCTGAAACATGTCTTGAGCCAGGGGCTTGGCGTCGCGCGAAAGGGCCACAATCGCCAGCGCCGAGGGCACAACCTTAACCCAAGCCCAAAGGCCAATGCTGCTCAACGTGCCAATCAACAGCCCCCAGAATCCGCCGGGTCCCGTCGTTCGTTTCCAGAACATGCCCAATAACACCGTCCCCAGCATCGGCGCCACGAAGAAGCTGAAAAGCGCCTGCACGTAGTCCATGATGCTGTTGAACTGCATCACCAGGTAGGCCGTGCCGATGCTGATCAGCACCCCCAAAAATGTCCACCACCTGCCCACCCTGACGTAATGCTCGTCGCTTGCCTGCTTTCGGATCAGAGGCCGATAAATGTCATACGTCCATACGGTCGCGAAGGCGCTGACATTGCCCGCCATGCCGGACATAAATCCAGCCACGAGCGCGGTAATGCCCAACCCCAACAGGCCGGGGCCGAGGTAGCGCCCCATCATCAGGGGCAGCACTTCATTGTAACTGTTGCCGCCGGTGGCGATCGCCTGTCCTTCGGGCAGAAGTTTCGTAGGCAACAAGGCCAATCCCAGCAGCCCCGGCAGGATGACAATAATTGGAATCATCATTTTGAAGGCGGCGCCGATGATTGGAGCCGATTGGGCCGAACGTAAGTCTTTGGCCGTCAGCACCCGCTGCACCACCAAAAAGTTCGTCATCCAATAGCCCGGCGAAATCACCATGCCCAGGCCAAAGACGATCCCAATCCAGTTGATCCCCATCGGATTGGTATTGAAATGGCCCAATCCAGCCCACAAATGGGTGTAGTCCTGGCCGGGAAAATTCTGGTGAATCTTGGCGATCATGCCATTCCAGCCCCCGGCCTGAATGAGTCCGAGGATCGGGATGAGCAAGGCACCGAGCCAGATCAGCATGAATTGCAACACCTCGTTGAAGATGGCCGAGAGCAGGCCGCCCAGGATGACGTAGGCGGCCACGGTGAGAGAGGACACCCAGATGCTGAAGTCAATGTTCCAACCGAGAACAACTTTCATGACAAGCGCCATGGCATACATGTTGATGCCGCTCGTCAGCACCGTCATGAAGGCAAAACAGATGGCGGAGAGCAGGCGGGTAGCGTTGTTATACCGCAACTGCAAGTAACCCGGCACCGAATGCGTCTTGCAGATGTAGTAAAATGGCATCATCACAAGCCCAAGAAAGAGCATCGCCGGGATTGCGCCTATCCAATACCAATGCGTGGCCAAAATGC
>JASHVW010000034.1 GCA_030044395.1 Verrucomicrobiia bacterium | reverse complement strand
AGATTGGTTCGGCATTTGCGAGTTTTTTCTTCCACGTGGTGCATGCGGCATTTCTGGGAATGTTCATTTGGATGGCTTTTGATCCGCAATTCAGCCCGCGGAGCCTGGGCGGGGGCACGCCGTTGCTCACTTTTTACTACCTCGGGGCGCTGGCGATCGGCTATTACAGCGGTTATTTTCTGGTGATTTTCGGAAAGCCGGAAGCCGGCAAAAAGCGCTCATGGAGGACTCCGCCACTGCAATCCCTGAACAAACCGATTGTCGCGGGCGTGTGGGTGTTGGCCGCGGTGAGTGTGGTGGGACTGATTTACCGGAACACGCCGCTGATTCGCCGCTACAATAGCAATCCGCTGCATCAATACGCAAAGTTGGTTGAAGACAATCTGCCGCGCGACGGCGGATATCTGTTGAGCGACGACCCTGAACGGCTCGTGCTGGTGCGCGCGGCACTGGCGCAGGATGGCCGTGAAAATGAATTCGTGCCCCTGGACACCGCCTTGTTGACCATCCCGGCGTACCATCACTATTTGCACAACCGCTACGGCCAAAGATGGCCGGACCTCGTGGGGAACGTAACCAATTCGCTCAATCCCGCCTGGCTCCTGCAATTCCTCTCCGTATTGTCGCGCACCAATGGGTTGTATTATCTGCATCCGAGCTTTGGTTATTACTTCGAGGCCTTTTATCTGGAGCCGCACGGCCCGGTTTACAAGATGAAAAGGCTGCCGCCGGACACGCTGCGGCCGCCGCAGGCGGATAAACCGTTGATTGCGGAGAACGAGAATTTTTGGGCGCATGACGCCGCGCCGGCATTGGCCGGAGTGGAGCGCGCGATCGCCCCTTCGGACCCGGCCGCGCCGATCAGTTGGGGAGAATACGTCCTGATGAGACTGCACATTTCACCGCAGCCGGACAACAAGGAAGAAAGTCTGGCCGGCGCGTATTATTCGCGCGATTTGGATTTTTGGGCGGTGGCCTTGCAGAGCGCCAAGAAACTCAAGCAGGCTGCCACAAATTTTGAGGCCGCGTTGCAACTGAACCCCGACAACGCCATTGCCAGAATCAACCTGGACTTTAACGAAAAGATTCTAGCGGGCGAGCCGGCGACCATGGATTTGTCGCAGGTTTCGACAGACCGATTCGGCGAGTATACCACGTGGGAGGAGGCGTTGAACGCCTGCGGGCCGCTCGACGACCCGAATTTTTGTTTTGTGTACGGCACGTATCTGGTCAAGGACATGGGATATTACCGGCAATCCATTGAACAATTCGAGCAGGTTCACCAATGGGCCCCGGATTATCTTCCCGCGCGGCTGATGATGGCGCAGGATTATTTGATGAATCACCAGCCGCAGCAGGCCATGAACCTCCTCCGCGAACCGCTCGACGACCCGGCGAGGTTTTCCCTCAACAACACGAATGACACCGAACTTAATACGCTGGCCGCCGCCGTTTATTTTCAAGAGACAAATTTCAATGGCGGCGTGCAGTTGCTGAAAAGCGAAATGGCGGAGCATCCCGATGATAATGATTTGCGGATTGCTGCGGCGCAGGTCTTCATGTTGCACGGGCTCTACACCAATGCGATGCAGTTGATAGACCAACGATTGCAAAGCGCTCCGGATAATCCGGCCTGGCTCTACAACCAGGGCTATATCTACGTGCAAATGAAAAATTATCCCGCCGCCATCACCGACTTTGACCGCGTGCTGAAAATTCAAACGAACAATGGCGACGCTCTCTTCTTCCGCGCCCTGGCCAGCCTGAAGAGCGGCAGACTGGACGCCGCGCGGGTGGATTATTCGCGTTTGCAGCAGTTCCACAGCAATTCGCCTGCCGTGGCTTACGGCCTGGGCGAAATTGCCTGGCGCCAACACGACACCAATGAGGCCATCCGTAACTATCAGATTTATCTCGCCCATGCGCGGACCAACACCGACGAGGCAAAAACCATTGGCGACCGGTTGAAATCATTGGAGCATTGAGCGGCTCGCGCGTAATATCGCCAAGGATTTGACGCTCACAACCTCACAACTATGCGGGTGATTCACGTCATTACGCGGCTGATTATCGGCGGCGCGCAGGAGAATACCGTTGCCACCGTCATGGGGTTGCGCAAAAAATCCGGAGTTGAAGTCCGATTGATTTCCGGCCCTACGTCCGGGTCCGAAGGCTCAATGGAAGCTGAAGTAAATGCGGTCCCCGGTCTGATGACCGTGGCGCCTGAACTGGTCCGCCCCGTGCGGCCGCTTGAGGATTATCGCGCGTTGAAATGGCTTGAAAAGATTTTCCGCGAACAGAAACCGGACATTGTGCACACTCACAGCGGCAAGGCGGGGATCTTGGGGCGCCTGGCTGCCCGGCGCGCCGGCGTTCCAGTCGTTATACATACGGTTCATGGCCCTTCCTTCGGAAATTTTCAAGGCCGCCTGGGCAATTTCATATTTCGCCTGGCGGAATCATACGCTGCCGGAGCAACCACTCATTTTGTCGTCGTGGCCGACGCGATGAAATCCCAATATCTTGCCGCAGGCATCGGACGGCCGGAACAATACACGAAGATTTTCAGCGGATTTGCGCTGGAACCGTTTCGGGCGGCCAAAAATGACCCGCAATTCAGACAGCGGCTTGGAATCGCGCCGGACAATTTCGTCATCGGCAAAATCGCCCGGCTGTTCAAGCTCAAGGGGCATGACGATTTGCTGGCCGTGGCGGCGGAAGCGGCGCGACAGAATCCCAAAATCAAATTCCTGCTGGTGGGCGGCGGCCCATGGCGCGGACGCCTGGAAGCGCTGGCGAAGAGCCGTGGAGTGGAAAAGCAGTTTATCTTTGCCGGCCTGGTGCCGCCGGAGGAGGTGCCGAAGTTTGTTGGTATCATGGATGCGCTGGTTCATTTGTCTTTGCGGGAGGGCCTGCCGCGGGCGTTGCCGCAGGCGCTTGCGGCCGAAAGGCCGGTGGTCGCCTATGACTGTGACGGCGCACGGGAAATTTGTTTTGACGGCCAGACAGGTTTCTTGATCCAGCCGGGCGATCTCCCGGCGCTGAAAGATCGCTTGCTGCGGCTGGCGTCGGATGCCTCCTTGTGCAAAAAGTTTGGAGAGGCAGGCTCGAAGTTCGTGCGCGAAAATTTTGCCGTCGAAAAAATGGTCGAGGCCATCTACGCTCTCTATCGAAGACTTGCCGCGGAACGCGGCGTCACGCTGTGATTTTTCCTTTCAATTTTTTCCTGGCTGCGTTTGCATCGGCGTTTTTGGCGTCGCTGCTGGCGCTGCCGCTTTGGCGCAAATGGGCGTTGCGAGTGAATTTGGTGGACGAGCCGGGACGGCGCAAAATCCACGACGAGCCAGTTCCGTTGGCCGGCGGGTTTGCCGTGCTGACGGGGATTTTGCTGCCGGTTATGGCCGGGGCGGTATGCATCGGATTTGGAGTGGTGAAGGTTTCATTTGCCTCGCTGCTGGTCTACGGGTTGGAACGGCGGGGGTTGGAACTGGCTGCGATTGCGTGTGGCGCCGTGGCCATCACCCTCCTTGGCTGGCTGGACGACAAGCACGAACTTAAACCGCTTCCCAAATTTGCCGGGCAATTCTTGATCGCGCTGCTGGTTGCGGTGGCATGCAAGCGGATCACCTTGTTTGTGCACAGCGAGATTTTCAGCTATGCCATCACCCTTTTGTGGCTGCTGACGGTCATAAACGCGTTTAACTTCATGGACAATATGAACGGCCTTTGCGCGGGCGTCGGCGCCGTCGGCGCCTTTTTCTTCGGCCTCGTCGCCGGCGCGAACGGCGAATATCTGGTGGCCACGGTGGCATTTTTGATGTTCGGCGCACTGCTGGGATTTTTGCCCTGGAATTTTCCCAATGCGCGGGCGTTTCTCGGCGATGCGGGCAGCCATCTGGTGGGTTACCTGCTGGCGGTCATGGGAATTCTGCCACATTTTTACTCGAAACAAAATCCGCATCCGTTGGCGGTTCTTTCGCCGTTGCTGATATTGGCTGTCCCGCTGGCGGATTTGGCCCGAGTCGTTGTGGCGCGGTCGTTCCAAGGCACGCCGTTTTGGGTCGGAGACACGAATCATCTATCGCATTGGCTGGTGCGCGCGGGGTTGAGCCGGACGCGCGCGGTGCTGCTCATCTGGCTCGCCGCCGTACTGGTTGGGGCGGTCGCTTGTCTGTGAGCAGTTTTCAGTGCATTCTGCCAAGGAAAGGAGGCTGTCCATGATCTATGGACACCTGTCGGGTAAGTTCCGCCCGCTGTACGGGCGGGGACGGCGCAGCGCGATGTCCCGAACCGGGGGCGGGGTGGCTGGTTTTTCTTCAAACGCTCTTGTCGTTTGAGCGCGCATCCGTCTTTATTTGCGGTTCATTTTTCTCCGGTCGCGCGATGGCGATGGACAGGGCGATGGAAATCAGCAGAATTGTGGCGACGACAATGAGAGAAGTGAGCGTGGAAATTTGGATTTGATACCACCGCGTTGTGGGGCCATGCGGCGCCAGCAGCATTTTTAGGCCGAAGAAAACAAGCACGACCGACAGGCCGACGGTCAAGCAGCGGAAATAACCCAGCGCCCCCGCCAGCAGAAAATACATCGAGCGCAGGCCGAGAATGGCGAACACAT
>JASHVW010000355.1 GCA_030044395.1 Verrucomicrobiia bacterium | reverse complement strand
AAAATTGCACTCGCCGCAGCCGCTTCCCCAACCGAAGGACACGGATCCAAAATCCAGAATCTAAGCCCGAGGCATCCGCGGACTCTGTGCCTTCGATTGTGGACTAAAAAAGGAGAACCAGAGGCAGACGACCAACAGCAGAAAATTAAAAATACCTAGCAGTTGCAGCGCCATTTCCATGACTTTTACGTCCGGTTGATGGCCGAAAAATTTGCGCAACATCAACGGCAGGGTGATTCCGTAAGCAACCGCCAGCAGCACCATCGGCGAAACGATTTTGAATTTTCCGCGCGCCATCAAATCGTTGACCAGCACGTTGGCCAGCGCCAGCGGGATCATCGCGCCGGCATACCAGGGCAGGAGCGTCGTGGTTTCGGCGATATATCCATTTTTGTAAATCAATTTGACGGCGGTTGGCCCAACGAGGCAGAGGCCCGCCGTGCAAAGAACCGCCAAGGCCGCCGTGCCGGTTAAAACGATCCCGAGCAGGTTGCTCTTTTCCGATTTCGCCGTCGCATGGACGATCTTTGGGAACATCACCGCCGCCAGAGGCAGCACCAGCCACAGCAGCGCGCGCGACAAGGTCCCCGCCGCCACATACGGCGCCATTTCATTGCCGGGAAAAAATGCCATGGCGTACATGGTGTCCGCCGTAAAGAGGAATTGGCACGCGCCGAAACCCAGGAACAAGGGCACAACCTGGTTCAGGAGGCTGAGACGGTCGAATTTCTCCGGCGTTGCCGTCCACAAATCGCGCGAGCGCCAAATCGCGATGGCCGCCCACGCCCCCAACCCGCCGAACGCGCCAAGAATCATTCCGGTGGCGCCACTGTGAAAGGCCAGCACCATGAACACGGCAATGAAGACACGGCCCGCGCCGCCGGCGATGGTCCCCCAGCCGAGCCAGAAGAAATCCTGGCGGCCCTGCAGCACGCCCGAAAACAACGGCATCCATAAATTCATCAGCGCCGCGCCCAGGGTCACCCAAAGCACCAATGAATTCGGCAATTTCCATTGCTGAATAATTTGTGTTTGAAAGAGGAAGATGAGGAAGGCCGCCACCGCCCATAAAATAAACGTCCATAGCCATCCCAGGCGGATCATCCCCGCCAATTGCCGCTCGCGGCTCGTGGCCAGCGCGCCGGCGGTCTGTTGCGCGAAAACCATTTGCAACGGAATCGTCGGAATGCACGCCGTCACCATGAGCATTGTCCCAAAAATGCTGTATTGGTCTTCAGAGACCCGTTTTGACAAAAAATGAACGCCCAGCGTCAGGATACCCGCGCTGATATTTGCCATCATCAACCATCCGCTTTGGCGAAAAAACGCCGCATGCGGTTTGTGGTCCACGGTTGGAATGGCGGCGACTTTTTCTCCGAACATGCGCGCGCCAAGAGTGCCGCAAGGCACGGGGAATGACAATGACGTTCAACGGGCGCCGCACAGGGCGGGGGCAGTCGGACATTGTTCGTGGTAGAGACGGCGCGCCTTGTCCGCCGCAGCTTCTGAGCGAAGGCGGATGCGCCGTCGGCTGCCGCGTTCAGCGGCGCAACGTGCGGCGTGATTCGCGCGTTCCGCGTGATTCGTTCCGCCCGCTGTCCGGGCGGGGACATCGCAGCGCGATGCCCCTACCATCACGGCAGCGATTGCAGAAATTTTAAAATCAAATTTTTCCCGCGCTCCAGTTGTGAAAGTGAAATCCACTCATCCGCCGTGTGGGCCTGGGCGACATCGCCCGGGCCGAAGACCACGCTCGGAATTCCGCCGGCCGATAAAACTGCGGCGTCGCAAAAGAAATTCACGCCGGCGGCATTGCCCTGTCCAACGCTTTTCATCAATGCCTGTACCAGCGGCAACCGGTGATTTGTTTCCAAAGGCAGCGCGGGCGCAAGCTTGGTGTCCATGATCGTGGCGCGAAGGTGTTTGGCGCGAAGATACTTTTGAAGTTCGCGCTTGACGCCGGCGTCGGTCTCGCCAGGCATTGTGCGGCGGTCAATCGTTATGGCGCAACGTTCGGGCACGATGTTCGGCTGCGCGCCGCCGTAAATCAGGCCCACATTGACGGTGGCATGGCCGAGCAATTTATGCCTGCGCCCGCGCAACCACGCCGCATAATTCGTTTGCAATAAATCCACGATCCGCGCCATCTCATGGATGGCGTTTTTGCCAAACTGCGGCGTTGCGCCGTGCGCCGCCACGCCGCGCGTCTTGATTTCCAGCCACAAACTGCCCTTGTGCGCCGTGACCACCCGCAATCGAGTCGGCTCGCCGACGATGGCCAGGTCCGCATTGAATTTGCGGGCGGACAGGGCGCGCGAGCCTGCCTGGGCATGTTCCTCATCAATTAGTCCAGCAAAGACAATTTCGGTATTGAGCGGACGGGATTTCATTTGCGCCAGTTCGAGCAGGGCGGCGAGCATGGCGGCGACGGAGCCCTTGGTGTCGCACGCGCCCCGGCCATAAAGGCGGCCGTTTTTGCGGCGCGGAATAAATTGCGAGTTGGCGGCGTTGACGGTGTCCAAATGTGGCGCGAGCAATACGGTCCGGTGGATTTTCTTTCGCGGCAAAAGGCGAACGATGAGATTGGGGCGTCCGGGGAGGACGGGTTGAAATTCAACCTCCAGGCCGGCGCGCGAGGCGCTCGCCGCCAGAAACTCCGCGACATTTTTTTCCCCATAGTTGCAGCCATCCCGCCCGGAGGCAGGCGACGCCGCGAAAGCGGGATTGACGCTGGGGAGCGCGATAAGGTCGGACAGGAGCTTTTCGAGGCGCGTCATGCGTGGCCAGCGTAATGACCGATAGCCGGCATGTCGAGAATTGTAACGTTTCGCTGGACAAGAATTTGAGCCCGGCGCAAAGTGAAGGCCGTGAAACGTCAGAGCGGAAAAACGAGCGGCATCCTCTGGATCGAAGCTGCAGGCTTCTCATTCATGATCGCGATGTGCTGGATCGCAGAATGGTTGCGCATTCCGCATGTTCTGTTCGGCGAATCCTCCGCCCCAAGCTGGCGTCGCGCGCTGCTGCGCACCGCCGTCGTGCTGGTTATTTGGGCATGGGTCCACATTCGCACCCGGCGGCTGCTTAAGCGTCTGCATCATCTCGAAGAATTTCTGCGCATGTGCGGCTGGTGCCGCAAGGTGTGTTACAACGGTGAGTGGATGGACATGGAAACCTATTTCAGGTCCAAATTCGCCACAAAAACCTCACATGGCATGTGCCCGGAATGTCTCCAAAAGAAAAAACGGGAACTGTCGCCGCCGGAAGTTTTGCCGGAGGACATCAAAACCTGATGTTGCAGGCTTCCAACTTGTCAATTGGCCGAACTTCCACGAAATTGATTGATGATGAACGCTGACGGAACAAAAAATGCCCGCGCGGGCCGGAAATTGCTGGGCGTGGGGCTGGATTCGGACGGCCATAAGCGGATCACCACTGGTGAGAATTTCGCGCTCATCGGCGGCACCCAGGAAACTCATGAGGTAATGGTTGAAAAGGCCATCAAAATCAATGAAAAACTTAAATCGCGCGGGAAGCAGCTTGAAACCGCCACCGGTGAGGAGTTTGACGCCGCCGCCCAGGAAGTTGGTTTGAAAAAGATCGAATTGCGCGGAAAGAGATAGACCCGCATGCCGGTCGGCCGGCTTGGAGGTCGGCGCTATAGGCGTGCCCTTTTGGCGCCTCGGCGGGTTGCAGCCGCTTTGTGCTTGAGGACTATAATGAGTTGTGATAGAATCAAACCTAAGATTTCAGAATATGTCAATTACCGCCGATCCAATTGCCGTCGGGAGTAACGCCATAGACGGCCTGATCGAGGCCGCGTTCCCCCCGCGCCGCCGCGGGACCCTGCTGGTCGTGGACGACGAGGAAGGCCCCCGCCAATCGCTCAGGGTCATTTTCAAAGACGAATACGATTTGTTGATGGCCGAAGACGGAACGACCGCCATTGAGCTGGCCCTAAAGAATGACATTGACGTGGCGGTGCTGGACATTCGCATGGCCGGCATGTCGGGCATTGAAGTCCTGGAACGCCTCAAATACGTCAATCCAAACATGGAGGCCATCATGATGACGGCCTTCGAAACAACCGATACCATCCGGCAGGCTCTCCGGCTGCGCGCTTGCGATTACATCAACAAGCCATTTGACATCGCCACCATCCGCGCCGCCGTCGGCCTGGCGATGCAGCGCCGCACTCTCGAAAGCGAAATCCACAGCAGCGCCGAAAAGGTGCAGGAACTTTTAGGCGAATTGCAAAACCAGCGCATCGAAGAACAAATCGCCAAAACACGTGGCGACATCTACGCCAGCATCATCCACGACATTAACGGCCCGCTGACGGTGATTTCCGGTTTTGTCCAGGTGTTGAACCAGCGCTTGAACCGAAATGCCCGGATGGAGCTTGAGGATTTGGAGTTCATTCGGGAGAGATTGCGCATTATCGCGCGGCAGGTCGGCAATTGCATCGAAATCTCACGGCGTTACCTCGGCTTCCTTCGGCGGCAATCCGATGAATCCGCTCCCAATGTAAAAGTGAACCAGTTGCTCCACGACTTGGATCAACTCGTGCGAGTTCATCCCAGCCTATTGGAAAACGAATTCGCCATCACACCCCTGGCGGAAGACATCTCGGTCAAAGTCAACGGCACCGATTTGATCCAGATTTTGCTGAACCTTTCCGTTAATGCCTTTCAATGCGCCCCGCTGCCTCACAGCGTCCAAATCACCGGGGAGGTCTTGCGCCAACCGTTGGACCTGACGAAATTCAAGGACGGAGAACATGACCGGCTATTGAACATTGAAGGCATGAATAACACCGCGCCGCTCGTCAGGTTTTCGGTGCGTGACAACGGGCCGGGCATCCCGTCGGAAGTGCTGCCAAAAATCTTTCAGCCCTATTTTACCACCAAAGGCCCGCGCCAGGGAACCGGCCTCGGCCTTAATATCGTCCAGCGGCTCATCAAAGCCGGCGCCGGCGCGCTCCACGTTCACACCCAAATTGGCCGGGGCACCACGTTCGCCGTCTATTTGCCCGCCCAACCGTAAGGTGTTTAGGCTGATTCGAGCGCGAATCCTTCCAAGCATCCTCTCCCAAAAGCCTTTCGCCAAACAGCGCCAATGCAAAAAATGCTAGGCGTTGGCCAATACAGGGGTAGTGCATTCCCGCAACTTCACCGAAGCTTTCTTTAAAGCGGCACAACGTTTGTTCCGCGCTTAACAAAATAAAGCTAACGACAATGAAAAAGATACTTGTGGTCGCAATCGTTCTCGGCCTCGCAGCCGGTTTGACCGCCCGCGCCTCCGACGGCAAGGGCATCTGGACCCAACAATGCGCCAAGTGCCACGGCGCCGACGGCGCCGGCCAGACCAATATCGGCAAACGCCTCGCTTGTAAAGACTACTCCGACGCCAAAGTCCAGGCCGCGCTCACCGACGACGCCGCCATCAAGGCGGTTAAAGAAGGCCTGAAAAACAGCGACGGCAAAACCGTAATGAAGGCCTACGACAGCTTGTCGGATGACGATGCCAAAGCAGTCGTGGCTTATCTGCGAACCCTTAAGAAGTAACGCGCCGCGAGATACCGTTGCGCCAGCGGCGAATCCAAAATTCGCCGCCGTAGTTGGTTTGTAGCCAGCCGCTGCAGTATTTCCGGCGGATATGAAAATTTAGACATGCATTCGTTGACGCATTCCGGCATTCCAGCGTTCCAGCGGAAATTCACCGCGGGATCGAGCGCTTTCACGCTTCATTGCCTCAACGCCTTCTTCGCTCTGATTCTTGTTTTCCAATTGGCGGCAGTGGCTGCAGGGTCGCAGCAAACCGCCGCCACCAATGCCGCGCCCCAATTTGCGAACAGCGATTGCCTGGGGTGCCATCTGGATCCGAGCACCACCCGGACCGTCAACGGCAAGATTGAATCGCTGGTTTTTCCAACGAATGACTTCGCGCATTCCGTCCACGCCAACCTCAACTGCGTGGACTGCCACACCGACGTTAAAGACCTTGTCCACGACCCGCTTGGCCCGCCGGATTGCGGGCATTGCCATGAGCAGGAAGCAAAGGATTACGCAACCAGCATTCACGGCGTCAGCCATCTGCTCGGCGCCTCCGGCGCGGCGGAATGCTGGGATTGCCATGGTTCCCACGGAATCTTGCCGGTCAAAGACCCAGCGTCGCCTGTTTTCAAACTTAATCTGCCCTACACCTGCGCCAAGTGCCATAGCAACCCGGGTCTGACCAAAGAATATGAAATCAACCATCCGGAGGCGGCGGCGCAGTATATGGAAAGCATTCACGGACAGGCGCTGCTGAAAATGGGCCTCATCGTTGCGCCTTCCTGTGACGATTGCCACGGCGTGCATAACATTAAACGCGCCGTGGACCGCGAATCGCCCATCAATCACGCAAACGTCGCCAAAACCTGCGGCAAATGCCACCTCGGCGTGGAAGAAACCTACGACCAAAGCATCCATGGCCAACTGCTGGCCAGGGGCGACCCCCGCGGACCCGTTTGCACCGATTGCCATACCGCTCATGAAATCGTCAATCCGGAAGGAAACAATTTCAAAGCCATCAGCGATGAACGTTGCGGCAAATGCCACGCCGACCGCCTGGCGCATTATCGGGAAACCTATCACGGCAAGGCCATGGCCCTGGGCAAACCCAACGTCGCCCCCGAAGTGGCCGCCTGCTATGACTGCCACGGCTATCACGACATTCTGCCGCCATCCGACCCCCGTTCGCATTTGTCGGCCACCAATATTCTGGCCACCTGCCAGCAATGTCATCCGGCCGCCACCGCCGGATTCACCCAATATGACCCGCACGCCAATCCGATGGACGGGACGCACTACCCGCTCTTCCACGCCGTGTTCCTGGCCATGACCGGCCTGCTCATCGGCACCTTCACCTTCTTTGGCCTTCATACGATCGGCTGGCTGGTGCGCGCGATCTATCTCTACATGCATGATTCGAAACGGTTCCGCGAGGCGAAGATTCAAACACAAACGGACGGCGAATGGTTCACCCGCTTTTCGCCATTTGAACGCTTCCTCCATTTCCTCGTGGTGACCAGCTTTCTTCTCCTGGTCGTCACGGGAATGCCCCTCAAATTTTATTACACGAGTTGGGCCAAAGTGATTTTCCATTTCATCGGCGGGCCGGAAACCGCGCGGACATTGCACCGTCTCGGGGCGCTGATTACTTTCTTATACTTTGGTCTTCATCTGGTGGCGCTGACCGGCAAAGCCTGGCGGGGGCGAAAATCGCTGCGCGATCCGGCCGACGGCAAATTCCATTTCATCCGTCTATGGCACACGCTTTTCGGACCCGACTCCATGATGCCCACCTTCCAGGATTTCCGCGATTTTGTGGCGCACAACAGATGGTTCTTCGGAAAAGGCCCCAAGCCGGCCTTCGATCGGTGGACCTATTGGGAAAAATTTGACTATTTCGCCGTCTTCTGGGGCGTGGCCATCATCGGCGCATCCGGTTTGATTATGTGGTTCCCGGAATTCTTCACCCGGTTCCTCCCGGGCTGGATTATCAACATTGCGTTAATATTGCATTCCGACGAGGCCTTGCTCGCCGCCGGGTTCATATTCTCGATCCATTTCTTCAATACCCATTTCCGCATCGAGAAATTTCCGATGGACACCGTCATCTTCTCGGGCCGCGTTTCCAAAACGGAAATGCTGCACGAACGCAAACGCTGGTATGACCGGCTCGTGGCCACCGGCAAATTGGACGAACATCGGATCAAGGACGAATGGGTGCGGTGGAAAAATATCGCCAGTTCCTTCGGCTATTTCTTCTTCGGCCTCGGCCTTGTGCTGCTTGCGCTGATTATCTACGCCATGACGACACGCCTGACCCATTGAAAGCCGGCAGGAAGCCGGATTGAACGTTGGCAAAAAACGGGGATGAATTGCCAAACTAAGTTGAGCAGCGTCGCTTGCCTTCCATGAAACTTAGTTAAGCATGGGCAATCGAATTGCAGTCGTTTTAATCGGACTCTCGCTCGCGTTCGCGGCGCGCGGAATGGCGGCGCCGGCGATGTCGGACAGTGACTGTCTCGACTGCCACGGGATGGATTCCCTCGCCAAGACCAATGCCAATGGGCTCGTCATTTCCCTCTTCGTGGACCAGGCCAAATTCGCTGCGTCGGTTCATGCCACAAACGGCTGCGTCAGTTGCCACAATGACATCACCGCCGCTCATCCCGACGACAACCGTCCGGTAGCGGCGGTCAATTGCGCCCGCTGCCACCCGGCCCAGGACGCGAGCTACGGCGCCAGCGTTCATGGGTTGGCGCGCGCGGCGGGCCACGCGAACGCCGCCACTTGCGCGGATTGCCACGGCACGCATTATATTCAGCCGCCGTTGTCCCCGGCCTCGCGTCTTTATTTTCTCAGTCAGGCGCGGACTTGCGGCCATTGCCACGCAACCGAGGAGGCGGACTGGGCGCGAAGCGTGCATGGCCAGGCAATCGGCGGGGGTGACCGGGACGCCCCCACCTGCACCGACTGCCATTCGGAACATGCGATCCAGGCGCTGAAAAACGCCCGGCCGCTGGAAATTGCCGATGTTTGCAGCCGCTGTCATGCCTCGGTGGGGCTGAGCCGGAAATACGACCTTCCGTCCAACGTGGTGAAGACATATCTGGAGAGCTACCACGGGTTGGCGGCGCAAAACGGCTCTACGGTCGTGGCTAATTGCGCCAGTTGCCACGGGTACCACCTGATCCTGCCGTCCTCCGACCCCGATTCCAGCGTGAATACCAACAATCTGGTGGCCACGTGCGGGCGGTGCCATCCCGGCGCGGACGAGATGTTCGTGAGCGGAAATATTCACTTGAATCTCGCGGCGGCACCCGGCGGGCAGGATTTGGCGGGCCGGATCAACGGGTGGGTGCGACGGGCCTATCTGGGGCTCATCTTTGTCGTGATTGGCGCGATGCTCGCCCACAACCTCCTGCTGTTTCACAAGAAAGTCGCGGCACATCTGGGTGAGGCCGGACGGTCCGTGCTGCGCATGAGCCTGTCGCACCGCTGGCAACATGCCGTGCTCGCGTTGAGTTTCATCGCGCTGGCAGTCAGCGGGTTCGCGCTGAAGTTCCCCGATTCGGGACTGGCGCACCTGCTCGGTTCCAGCGAACCGGTGCGTCGCTGGATTCATCGCATCGCCGCCGTCGTGTTGCTGCTGACGGGGCTGTATCACCTCATTCATATTTTGACAACCCGGGAAGGCCGGCGGTTGGTGAGGGATTTGTTCCCGGTGAAAAAGGACTTCGCCGACACGTGGTGCGCCGTGCGTTACCTTGTCGGCTGGAGCGAAGAAAAGCCGAAAATTGGACGGTTCGGCTACGCCGAAAAAATCGAATACTGGGCGGTGGTGTGGGGCATCATCATCATGGGTGTCACGGGGATGATCGTCTGGTTCCAAACGGACCTGACGTGGTTCCTCCCGCGCTGGATTGTGGACGTGGCGTTGACGATCCATTATTACGAGGCAGTGTTGGCGTGCCTGGCAATCGTCGTCTGGCATTTTTATCATGTCATTTTTGATCCCGGCGTTTATCCGCTAAACCGGGCGTGCTGGAATGGCCGGGTCTCCGAGGAATGGCAACAACACGAGCACCCACTGGAAAAGCGCGCCTTTCGCGCAACGAAAGCCGGTTCCGTTACTGAGGCGCAGGTCAGCAACAAGTAACCACTTCCTCTCCAACCCGCGAAATGCCTGGGCGGCGGCGGTCGGGCGCCGCTGTCTCACATGCACGTTTCTCCGATCCCCCCCTCCAACATCGTCTTGGAACGGGCGAATTGTTGTTGCATCCGCTTCGCCCGGTTGTAGGATGCCTCAAACCCCAAGAAGCCAGGCGACAGGTCCCATGAGCGAATTTAGATTCCTTTGCCCGGAGTGCGGCCAGAAAATTTTGGGCGACACCGCTTATGGCGGCGCTCAAATTCCCTGCCCCACCTGCCAAAAAATCATAACGATTCCCGCCGAGCCGCCGGTTGCTTCGGCTGCCACTCCGCCTCCTCTCGCAAATATTCCAAAAACGGCGTCGCCGTCCCCATCACCGCAGCCAGCCGCCAGCTCAAGCCAAAAACCGCCTCCCGACCGCCTCTCCAAACTGGCCGTTGCGTCCTTGCTTTGCTCCGTGTTCGTCCCGCTCGGTTCCATTCCCGGATTGATCTGCGGACATCTGGCCAAAGCGCGGATGCGCCGCACGATTTTTTTGCAGGGAGAAAAAATGGCCAATGCCGGGTTGCTCATCAGTTACTGCGTGCTGATCGCGATGCTCGCGCTCACCGGGACGTGCCTCCTGGAACAGCGGTCTTCGCGGCCCGTCAAGACATTGCGCGAGTCCCCGGATGCCATCGCCGCCCTGCAGCCGCGTGTGGTGGATGAGGTGATCATAAGCGAAAACGAGGATGACCATGACGTGGACGGCGAGATGGACTATACGGCGGAGGATAATGGAAAGGCATACCACTGCGCGACCCGCGGGGGCTATTTCGAATATGCGATGAAAGTTCTTCCCGACCAGGCGATGACATTGAACTGTCGCTATTGGGGCGGCGAACGGAAGGACCATGTGTTCGACATTGCGGTGGACGACCAGATCATTGCGACGCAGAACCTCACTGCCATCGCCCCCGGCCATTATGTTGACATGGAATATAAAATCCCCGCGAGCCTGACCCGCGGGAAAACCCAGGTGACGGTCGAATTTCAGGCGCACGCGGGCATGACCGCCGGCGGACTCTATGGGTGCGAGATATTGACGCGGTAATTCGTGGAAAGATTTCAATCATGAAAACATTTCAAGAATTTTCCCTGTTGCTGGCGTTGGCGCTGACGTTCAATTTGCGCGCGGCAACGAATGATGTTCCGCAAGTGTCCGGCACGGTCGTGGACGCCCAAGGCAATCCGGTGACGAATGCTTCCGTGGATTTTTATCAATACCCTACGCGCCCGAGTTTCGGGGCGGCGGATATGCAATTGACGCAGCAAACCACGACTGACGGCCAGGGCGCATTTGCATTCCCCGCGTTTAATGGGATCGGTTTCGTGGTGGCGACCAAACCCGGGCTTCCGCCAGCCTGGCGGATGTGGTATTCCGCTCCGGACGAACCCCAAAAAATCGCGCTTGCCGCGTCTTCCGTGCTTGCAGGCGTGGTGGCCGATGATGCGGGCCGGCCGGTTGCCGATGCGGAAGTATGGGTATCATCTGCATTTAACAAAACCGTGTCAGAAAATGGCCAGCCGAACTTTGTGTTTGGCAAAATCTCCCGGCAACTGTTCTCCACCCACACTTCGGATGACGGACAATTCCGCATCGAAAACTTTCCCGCCGACGCGCAAGCCAGTCTCTCGGTGAAAAAAACCGGCATGGCTCTTCATCACACAGAAAATTCGTATCAATTTGACCAACTGCCGTTCCACGCCGGACAGGAAGACATCACCCTCATCCTCGACCCGGCTGGGAGCGTGTCGGGAACAGTCGTTGTGCGCGGGACCGGCCAACCTCTGGCCAACGCGGTGATCGGGCTCCAACCGTCGGTCTCAGGAACGGCGAATTATTTATTATCCGACCAGGAAACAACGGCATCCGTAGCCGACGGTTCGTTCCAGATTCCCGATGTCCCCGCAGGTTCTTACCGGGTTATGGCGGAATTTACCAACGAACCCATCGCGGATTGGGTCGTGGATGCGGTTCCCATCACGGTTACGGCTGGTCAGTCCACGTCCGGGGTGCAGATGCAGGCGTACAAAGGCGGTGTTGTGGAGGTGACCGTTCGTGGAAAGACTACTCACGAACTTCTCGCCGGCGCGGAAGTCTCGTTGAATAGCGAAGGTTACAGTCGCGGCGCCGCAACGGGAACGAATGGCGTGGCTTACTTTCGACTTTCGCCGGGACAGTTCAACGTGTTTGTCAACAAACCGGATTGGGCACAGGTTCAGGAGCAGGCCACCGTAACAGACGGACAATCGACGGAACTCACCATTGAATTGCCTGAACCGTTTATCGTCCGCGGCATCGTGCTTGACATTTCCGGCGCGCCGGTCGCGGGCGCGAATATCAGCGTGTTGCCAGATTACGGGAATAACAGCACGGGCGCAAAAAGCGACGCGGACGGACATTACGAAGTGAGTTGGCAGGAACCTTCCTGGGCCGGCGCGGGGAACCAAAGTTTTTATCTTCTCGCGAGAGATACCGTGCGAAAGCTGGCAGCCATCCAGGAATTGGATGAAACCACAAGGAATCTCGATGTGACTTTAAAGCCTGCGATGAGCCTGTCCGGACGGGTGCAGGATCCCAATGGGCAACCGATCACCAACGCGACGGCTTATATCATGTGTTATCAGGAAGACTCGAGTTTTAGCATCGGCCGCCAGCGCATCTCCTCCGATGAGCAGGGCCGCATCCACGCGGAAGCGTTGCCGTTGGGCCAACGTTACGGGTGTTATGTTTCCGCCCGTGGTTTTGGCAGCGCCCAAGAGCAAATGGATGCCGCGAACCCATCGGCGAGCCACTATGACTTTCCCGCGCTGGTTCTCAAGTTCGCCAACCTCAAGCTCGCGGGCCGCGTCCTCGGCCAAAACGGCGCGCCCGCGGCCGGCGTTCAGATCTTTTTGCAAGGCGACGGCCAGCCAAATGGCAACGCCGTTACCGATGCCGACGGGCGATTTTCATTTGATGCGGTCTGTGAAGGCCCGGTGACGGTTACCGCGAACATGAAAGGCGCCTACTACGGTCAAGCCGAAGCAATGGGCGGCGATACGAATGTGGTTATTCGGTTCAATCCAAATATCTATACGGCGGCAAACCCACAAACGTTGACCGGAACCGTTGACGATCCTACCGGCAATCCCGCCACCGGGGCCCTCGTGGTTGTCACGCCGAGCATGGGACAGGTGGATGTCGCCAAGACTGATGATAGTGGCGCCTATACTGTCACTTGGAGTCCCCAGCCGGGAATGCGCGGAGCGAAGTATTTCGCCATCGCGCGCGACCTCGAACACAACCTTGCGGTGATTGAACCCATTGATACCAATAAAGCGCGCGTGGACCTGCGACTCGGGCCGGCCCTTTCCATATCGGGAACCGTGCAGGACGCGACGGGCACGCCGTTGGCCCATGCAAATGTCAATTTAAACCTGATGGCCGGAAACATGGGCGGCCTGGTGGAATATCATACCATCAAGGTGGATTCCGACGGTACGTTCACGATTCCAGCGCTGCCCATGGGACAGCGATATCTGATATTTGCCACGGCTACCGGCCACGGTTCCGCTCAAAAAAATATCGGGGTGGCGCAAAGCAGAACCAACAGTATTCAATTGGCGCCGTTCAAACTCAAAACGGCCAACCTTGAACTTGCCGGACGGGTCCTGGAAAGGAACGGAAAGCCGGCGGCCGGCGCATATGTATTCATCAACGGCAGGGGCCAGCCGAATGGCAACGCGCAAACCGACCGCGATGGACACTTCAAATTCAAAGTCTGCGAAGGACCGATACAAATTTACGCGAATATGCCCGGCCCGGGCCGAAACAATTTCGCAATGTCGTATGCCCGCGGCGGAGATACTGATGTCGTCGTGAAAATGGGCGTGCAACAGCGGCAACGCCAGGTTGTTGTGCCGGGAATTCCGCTGAAGCCGCAGGCATGGACTCTAGGCGCCCTCGTCTCCTGGCCGACAACTCATAAAGCGGGCGGGATTATCTTGCTCTCGCTTCAAGCCGCGGTGCTTTTGGGAACTGGCGGCGGGATTTTCTGGTTCACGCGGAAGCGTGGCTAAGTGGTCTGAGGCGAAACAGACCGCATCGCCTCCTCCCCCTTCGGCTGGCCCGGTCTTGGACCCGAAATGAAGTCCCATAACGCACGCAGATAGTCCAGGCGGTAATCGGCGGGAACCGAACCGCCGTATGCCACGTGGCCGTAGAGCAAGGCCAGATGCGCCAACGCATCGGCCGCTTCCGGGTTTTCCGCGCCGAGCCGCCGGCAAAACTCACGCGGAGTTTGCGGCGAACCGCCTTTGGCATCCTCCTCGGTGGCCCAGCTTTGCAACGCGTCGTAACTATAGATGATTAGTGTTTCCGGTGACCATAACCGCTCCGCGCCGGTGAGAAACGGATTCTTGAAAACCTTGAAAGGCCGCACTTCCGGCGTCTTTGGCTCCGTCCTCCGCGTCAATGCGGCCGGCCGCAGCCACCCAAAAAGTTCCGCGATAAAATTCAGGAGGGTATTCCAGATACTTCTTAATGCCGTGCAAATGAGAGTCCAATACCGGATAAACAGCCAGAGCAGACCCGCCGCAGCTATGAGCCAAAACAAGGCCTTCACCCACGGAAAAATCGTGCCCGCCAACGGAGTCATCGTTGGCAAAGTCTTTCGCGGATTGCCATGGCCCGTCTGACCTGTCGGCGTGCCTTGACTGGAAGCGCCGCCAGTTTGTTGATTGCCATGGCCGTTTGCGCCGGAGTTTTGATTCTGATTGGGGTTGGACGCCTGGCGGGATGGCTGCTGATTATTCTGCTGCCGGCCACCGGCTGTGGTCTGATTGCCGGCCCGGCCTGAACCGGCGCCGTGCGGATTGAACCGTGCCGCAAATTCGCTGGCGCGACGCAATTGATAGTCCACATGATAACGCAAGGTTCCCCACGCCTCGCCCGCTCCGGGACGCGGCAATAACAACGACAGAGACAGCACCATCGCCGCTCCAACAGCGCCAAACTGGACCCAGCCAAATGCAATATGCGGCGGCATCACCACGTAACGCTGCCGAAGGTAACGTCGAAGTCCGAGGAAACTGGTCGTCACCAGCAATCCCAGGGCTGCGGCCAGATATAGAAAGAGGTAAATGAAGCCCTCTCGCCGCGCTGCGGAATCCCCGGCCGGCAGCAACATCTGGCCCACCCCAAAAATTGGCAGGGCCGCCAAGGAAAAATAAATCAACCAGACGCCCGGTATTTGCCGACTGGCTGGTTTCTCCTTCTTTTGAGAGGGAACCGTGGCTGAGACAGATGGATTTGGAGGCTTGGCGGCGGCTTCGGCGGCTGGAGCCGTTATCTTCTTGAATAATCGTGGCGCCCGCCGGAGTGATTGCAACAATCCCTGCCCCGAGGCGTCCGCCTCCTCGTCGATCAGCGTGCAGTTGCAAGTTAACTTGTGGGCCGTGAACCAGACAATGCCCAGCAAGAACGCGCCGAAAACCACATTGGGTTGCACCCTCGCCAGGTAGAGCCATGTCGCCGCCGCCAACGCCAGGCCATACGCCATCGCGTGTCCATCCCCCTGCTCGATGCCGATTCGCGCAATGAGAACCACGGCCAGCACAAACCAAAACAACACCCATCGCACCCCTCCGATCGCTTCTCCCCGGTAAAAGACCTCAACCAGAAAAAAGCAAACGCTGTGCACCATCACCATGATCAAGACCGGACTGACGGCAATGACCAGATAATCGGCGAGCGTCTTGGTTGGCTTTCGCGTGTCCATCCTGTTATCGGATAATCGCCTGGGCGCAGAGATTCGTGACGGCGTCTTCCGAGTTGACCATGTGAAAATTAATGTTTTGGGCGAGCAAAATCCCGGCCCAGTCCGGTGGTTTGGCCCAGTCCGGCAATATTTCACCGCCGGAAATCACGACGACGGCCGTAACTAGAAATCCACTCCGGACAAATTCGCCCAGGGACTGCGCCATCTCGGGCGTCACATGACTGAGCACCGCCACCACGGTGGCATCCTGCGGAATCCGCGCGCACGCCTCGCTGACCAGACTTGAAAAATCCATGCCGTCGGTCAACTCCAGCCGGGCCAGGGTTTCGAGGATCCGCAGAAAATTATCCGAACTCCTGCGCGTCGGCACCACCACGGGTCGCATCCGGGTGTTTTCGACAAGTGCGGCGGCTTGTTGCCGGGCCACCGTGCGATTGAGAAATTCCCCCTGCCAGCCTTCTTCGCGAATGCGGTCAGCGGCGTCACGGCCATTGGTGACCAGGCCAATTTGCTGCCCTTGCAGCGACACGGCGTTGGCCAGCGCCGCCGCCGTCACGATGGCCAGTTCGGCCGAGTTTGGCCCCGCAGGACCGCGATAGCTCTCTTCGTGATAATCAAGCAGGAGAGTGGCGCCGGCGACACGGGAATTTTCATAGACCCGGCTGTGCAACTGGCCCGTCCGCGCCGTCGCCCGCCAATGAACGCGATTCAGCGGATCGCCTTGTTGAAACAAACGCACTCCCGCCAGCCGTGTCGGATCCTCAAACAACCGGTGCGCCACCCGAATTTCCCCAATGGGCCGCCGTGACGCCAGATTGTAACCTTGCAATGGAAGGACTTTGGGCAATACCAGCACGAACTGCGGCTCGGTCAACAACCGGTAACGGCGATGCAGACCAAAAACATCGCCCGTTTCCACAAGCACTGGGCCGAATTGAAAATAGCCGCGCTGAAGAAATTTGACATCATATTCAAACACCGTTTCCGTCTCGCCCGGGGCAAGGCGGATCAGCGCAACCCGGGACCCGTCCACCTCCAGACGGCGGCGCGGATACGGCGCTGCGCCGGGCATTGAATCCTCCAACAACACCCACGGAACCGACAAGCGGCCGCGGTTCTCCACTTCCACAGTCACGCGAATGGAATCGCCGATTTCACACACGTCGTCCACGGCCATCCGGCGCGCCACCAGGTTTTCCGTCCAGGCGTATGACAGCAGGCGGCCCAACAGCAGCACGCCACCCAGCACATACACGGCATAGACCAGCAAGTTTAAATGGAAGACAAGCCCCAACACCAACAAGACGACGATGCCAATGCCCCATTTCATGGCTTTTATTGGACGGGAGCGGTTACCGTGGGCACGGCGACCGAATTCATGATTTCTTCCAACACCACCGGCACGTTCTTTTTGCGCAACCGGCTTTCCGGGCGCAAGATCACCCGATGCCCCAAGACATAGGGGAGCACCTGCTTGACATCGTCCGGCAGCACGAAGCCATAACCGTGGATGGCGGCAAACGCCTGGGCGCACCGTGACAAAGCCATGGACGCGCGCGGACTTCCTCCCAGCATGATGTCGAAATGCTCCCGTGTGGCTCGCATGATATCCACGACATAACGGGACACCTTTTCATCCACCCGCACCTGCCGGATGGCCTGTTGGCATGCGATGACATCTTCGGTGGCCACCGCTGGTTCCAAAGTCTCCAGCGGGTCCTGCGTTTCGAATCTCTGCAACATCGCCACCTCATGTTCCAAATCCGGATACCCCAGGCTCAACCGCACAAGAAAACGGTCGAGCTGCGCTTCCGGCAACGGAAACGTCCCTTCGTGGTCCACCGGATTTTGCGTCGCCACCAGAAAAAACGGCGCCGGCAGAACGTAACGATTGCCATCCACGGTCACCGCGCGCTCGGCCATGGCTTCCAACAGCGCCGCCTGCGACCGCGGCGTCGCGCGGTTGATTTCGTCCGCCAATACTATCTGGGCAAAAACAGGCCCGGGGCGGAACTCAAAATCGGCCGTCTTGGGATTAAAGACCGAACTGCCGGTGATATCATTGGGCAGCAAGTCGGGCGTGCATTGAATCCGTTTGAA
>JASHVW010000354.1 GCA_030044395.1 Verrucomicrobiia bacterium | reverse complement strand
CTGTATTGCGGCGCCATCGTGGAAACGATCACGTTGAGGTTCTGGTCTGCGGCGAGTTTGGCCACTTCGGCAATACGCCGGTGATTTTCCGCCCGCGCTTCCGGCGTGAAGGTCAGGTCCGAAGTGAGGCCCGAACGCATGTCGTCGCCATCCATGTAAAAGAGTGGAACCTTTTGCGCCGACAAATCATCATGCAATTTTCTGGCAAGCGTGGTTTTGCCGGCGCCGCTGCGTCCAAAAAACCAGAATACCTTCGTCATAACAATTTAATTAAAGAAACGGCGAGTCTTCGAGTGACGCTTTCGCCTGTAAATTCAAACATCACAGGTTGACAATTTATCAATTCAAAAAATCCAGTAGCAAGAGGAAACCGGTTTTTTTTGCGCAAGACGTGGTGCTAAACTTGAAACCGCTGCGCAATGGGTATTCGGCGGCCCATCCCGAAGGCGCGCGCGGAAATTTTCAACGCCGGGGCCGCCTGGCGCCGCTTGTATTCGGCAAAATTGATTTTGTTCAGCACTTCGTTAACTGTCTCTCTATCAAAGCCTTGCTGAATAATTTGCTCTTTGCCAGCGTTCTTCACAATATACAGGTCCAGAATGGCATCCAGCGTGGCGTAGGCCGGCAATGAATCCTCGTCCTTTTGATCCGGACGTAACTCGGCGCTGGGAGGTTTCAGGATCGAATTTTCCGGAATCAGGCCTTCCCGCCGGTTTACCCACCGCGCGATTTTGTAAATGTCCGTCTTCAGAACATCGGCAAGGGGCGCCAATGCCCCATTCATGTCGCCGTAAAGTGTGCAATAACCGACCGCCATTTCCGATTTGTTGCCGGTCGTCAACACCAACGCGCCGAATTTGTTCGAAAGCGCCATTAAAGTGGCTCCCCGCAGCCGCGACTGCAAATTCTCCTCCGCTTCGTTGGCTTTCAACCCCGCAAAAACTTTCTCCAACTGCTTTTCCACCGCGCAAAAAACCGGTTCAATCGGCAACACCTCATGGCGAATCCCGAGGTTTTTCGCCAGCGCCCCCGCATCCGTCAGGCTGCCCTCGCTTGAATAGCGCGCCGGCATGGCCACCCCCAGGACATTCTCCCTGCCCAGAGCGTCCACGGCAAGTACCGCCGTAAGCGCCGAATCAATTCCGCCAGACAGCCCGACGATCGCCGATCTGAAACCGCACTTGTGGACATAATCACGAATACCCAGCGACAACGCCGAAAAAATTTGCGCTTCGCGCGCGGGATCCTCCGTTGGCGGCGCCAGGGCCGGCATGCCGGAGCCGGCAACCGGCTCCAATTCCGCCACAAAAACGTCTTCAGAGAATCCCTTGCCCTCGGCAACAATCTCGCCCCGTGAATCAAACGCCACGCTGTGCCCGTCAAAGATCAATTCGTCATTCGCGCCGATCAAATTGACGTGGGCGAGCGGAACCCTTTCGTCATGCGCCACCCGCCGAAGCATCTCGCGCCGGATTCTTTCCTTGCCGTCGTGCCAGGGCGACGCCGATATGTTCACAATCATCTCCGCGCCCTGCGCCATCAATTCCTTGACCGGATCGCACCGATACAATCGCTCCGGCCAAAAATCCTCGTCGTTCCAAATGTCTTCGCAGATGGTGATTCCGATTTTCCTCCCTTTGAAATCGAAGGGCGCGATCTTCATTTGCGGCTCGAAATAGCGGTCTTCGTCAAAAACGTCGTACGTGGGGAGCAGGGATTTGTTGGTGCGCCAGACGATTTTTCCATCCTGCAGCATCGCGGCGGAATTGCACAAGGCGCGGCCGGGGCGATGCGGATTCTTGTCAACAAAGCCAACACAAACGGGCGTCGCGCCGATTTTTTTTGCCGCCTCCTCGACGGCGGCGAGATTGGCGTCCACAAAATCCTCGCGCAGAAGCAGATCGCGCGGCGGATAGCCGCAGAAAAAAAGCTCCGGCGCCAGGACCAGTTCCGCGCCCAGCGCCACGGCCTTCTGATAACCGGCCAGCAATTTTTCCTGGTTGGCCGCGAAATCGCCGATGGTGGAATTAAGCTGGAGAAAACCCAGTTTCATTTACGATTTACGATTTTTGATTGATGATTTCCACATGGCGCGCGAACTTTTCAAATGATAAATCATAAATCTCAAACCGTAAATTCATTCCACGCCATGAAGCGCGTCGGCCAGGGCCGTCAGATGGCGTTCAACGGTGAATTGCCGCTCAAAATTCTCGCGCAATTGTTCCCCCGCCTGTTCGGCCATTAGAATCAGCGCGCCGCCAATTTCGCGCGGCGATTGCCCGGACACAAGACCGGGATAATCCGGCGGAAACATCTCCGGAAGCGAGCGCCATCGCGTCGTCACAATGGGCAGTCCAAAGGCCATCGCTTCAATCAGGTTAACCGGCTGGTTCTCGGCAAGATAACGCGTCGGAAAGCAGAACAAATCCGCCTCGCGCAACGCCTGCCGCTTTTTCTCGTCCGAAATGAAGCCAAGATAGCTGACGGTCCCTGCGTAATCCAGTCTTTGCATCAACCGGTCAAATTCCGCCTGTTCCTCGGCAGTCACGAAATTTCCCGCAATGGACAATGTCATTCGCATCGGCAATCGGCGCGCGGCCAAGTCATCATTGGCAGCCGCCACCCCTTCCAGGGTGGCGAACAGCCCTTTTTCCCGCGTGCAATGCGCCAGATACAGTATCTTTACGGTTGCCGTAACGGCGCCAGTTTGCGGGAATTCACCGGCGCCTGGCGCCTCCCCTGTCAAGATCCTCTTTCGCCCCAAAAAACGAGCCTGCCGACGTGGAAGAATGGTTTCCGCAAAATCCGGGCAAGGGTCGGGTATGCCGTTGCTGACGATTTGGATCCGGCTGGATAATAATTTTTCCGCGTCAGCCAGATTATATTTCGAAATCACGATGCTCAAGGTCACCGGCTTGAAGAGGCGGTAGGTCAGGGCGCGGGAGCGGATTTGCACACAAGTTTCAAGCCATTTGGCGAGGCCGGCGGCGTGCCAGTGCAGAATCACCCTCTCAAAGAAGGGCCGGCAAAGAAACATCACCAGCCAATCCCGGTAGAGCGCCACCGCTTTCCCGGGCGCCGGCACGTAATAAAGATTTTTCACACCATATCGAAAACGGCACCAGATCGCCTGAAGACAATAAATGAAAACCAACAGCATCTTCCAACTTTGGAACTCCCCGATGTCTTCGAGGCTCTTCGAAAAGTGGGCGTTAACATGATAGCATTCGATGCCAAACTTGTTCCCGTCATTTTTGCGGCGCCTGCGGCAATCGCCGCCGAAACCCTCGATCATCAGTTCGACCATGTAGCTTTGCCCGTGGTGCGGCGGCGGCGTATGAGCGAAGACAAGCAGTTTCATTTACGATTTTTGATTGATGTTCTATGATGGCGCTCCGTCAACCGTGAAAATGGTAAATCATCAATCGCGAATCATAAATCAAAAATGACAAACCGTGTCAACGTCCTCGGCGTCGGCATCAGCGTCCTGAATTTGCAAGTCGCTCTCCAGGAAATCGCTGGAGCGCTCCGCGCGCGCCGAAAAGGCTACATTTGCGTCACCGGCGTTCACGGAGTCATGGAAGCGCAGAACGATGAGGCGTTTCGCGCCATCCTGAACCATGCCTTCCTCTGCACCCCGGACGGAATGCCCATGGTCTGGATGGGAAAAATTCGCGGTCACCCCAAGATGCGACGCGTTTATGGCCCCGACCTGATGCTCGAGGCGTGCGCCTGGGGCGAAATGAACGCCTGCCGCCATTTCTTTTACGGTGGCGCGCCGGGCGTGGCGGAATTGCTCGCCCAAAAATTACAGGCCCAATTTCCGAAAATGGAAGTTGCCGGCACATTCACCCCTCCCTTCCGTCCATTGACTCCGGCAGAAGAGATGCAACTGGCCGAAAAGGTCCGTTTGGCAAGGCCTGATATCCTGTGGGTGGGCTTGAGCACGCCCAAACAGGAAAAATTCATGGCGGAATTCTTGCCCAGGCTCGATGCGACGTTGATGATCGGGGTTGGAGCGGCTTTTGATTTTCACAGCGGGCGCCTCAAACAGGCCCCGCGCTGGATGCAGCGCAGTGGACTGGAATGGCTTTATCGCCTGCGCCAGGAACCGCGCCGTCTGGCAAGGCGTTATTTCAAAAATAACCCCCTCTTCTTGCTGAAAATCCTCGGCCAAATGGCCGGATTTAAGAAATATCCGTTGGAGCCGCCCAAGGGCTTGTGAAAAAAATCACAAATTAACTTGCTTCGATTTTTTGCGCGGGCTAGGTTGAATTTGTTTCGGTTCTGACAAATTACGATTATGCGAACGGAGAGCGAGATCGGTTACAATTCTAAAATTGAAGGCGACGTCGTCGTCACCACCGTGGACGCCGCGCTCAACTGGTTTCGCAAAAATTCCGTCTGGCCCATGCCCATGGGCCTGGCCTGCTGTGCCATTGAATTGATGGCCGTGGGCGCCAGCCGCTTCGATATCTCTCGTTTTGGCTCGGAAGTCATGCGCTTTTCACCCCGCCAGGCTGATTGCATGATCGTCGCCGGCACTGTCACCTATAAAATGGCCCTCGCCGTCAAACGCATCTGGGACCAGATGCCCGAGCCGAAATGGTGCATCGCCATGGGCGCCTGCGCCTCCACTGGCGGTATGTATCGCAGTTATGCCGTGTTGCAGGGCGTGGACCATGTCGTCCCGGTGGATATTTACGTAAGCGGCTGTCCGCCGCGCCCCGAATCCGTGCTCGACGCGCTGATGAAATTGCAAAGTAAAATCAGCAGGGAGCCCGTGCTCGAAAGACTCACCATCACCAATTTAAACAAGGAAGTTGCTTAATCCGCGACAATGACTTCTCGCGAAGCCGCACAAAAATTAAAAGCCAGGTTCGGAGACTTGATCTCCGAGCCGTCCGAATTTCGCGGCGAGATTTCCGTCAAAGTCGGCGACGCCGGGCAGATCGTCGAGGCCTGCGCCTTTGCAAAAAATGATCTCGATTTCTGCTATCTCGTGGACATTACCAGCATTGATAATTACGGCGACGATCCGCGCTGGACGATTGTTTATCATCTGCGCGGCCTTCGAAACGGCTGCGAATTGCGCTTGAAAACGGAAGTCAGCGAGGAAAAATCAAAATTGCCGAGCATCGTAAGTGTCTGGCCCACCGCTAATTGGCATGAACGGGAAATTTATGACATGATGGGCATCCATTTCCGCGACCATCCCGATTTGCGCCGCATTTTGATGTGGGACGGCTATCCGTACTTTCCCTTGCGCAAGGATTTTCCGCTTGCCGGCAAGCCAAGCGACCTGCCCGGCGTCGGTTTTACCCGCGTCACGCCCATGGAAGGCGGCCCGTTTGTGACCGTCGCCGGCGGCAATTCCGCCCAGTCCCGCGAGCCGCGCATCCGCATTCCCGAAACCGATTCCATCGAAACAATGGCCCGGCTCGAGCGGCGAAA
>JASHVW010000033.1 GCA_030044395.1 Verrucomicrobiia bacterium | reverse complement strand
TTTGACCGCATTTGCGAGATGGAGGAAAACGATGTCCTTAACGGCACCGTAACGCCCGAGGAAAAGGCCTTGCTCGACCGCGAATTGGAAGAATATCGCCGTAATCCCGATGCTGGGTCATCCTGGAATGAAGTTCAGGCACGAATCCGTAAATCTTCCCGCAAGTGAGTTGGCGCGTCGTCATTCGTCCAAACGCGGAAGTGGACTTGTGCGAGGCCCGGACATGGTATGAATCGCAGCGCCCTGGACTTGGTGATGAATTCCTGCTTGAAATTCATGCGGCAATAATTCTGTTAGAAAAAGACCCCAAACGCCGTCCTTTTTATTATAAAGATTTTCGTCGAATTCTCACACGGCGATTTCCTTATAAGCTTTTCTACCGGGTTGAGGGCGACCGCGTCGTTGTCTTTCGCGTTTTGCACGCAAAACGGGAGCATCGGCGGTTAATTTAATCCTTGCCACAAACCCATTCCTCCGCATTCTTTGTCATGAAGATGGCAACCGGCGGAAGCCGGGCTTCTCAAGGCTGCGCTTCGACGAGCTGTTTATTCCAATGAGCTTTCAAGATGAGATTAAGGCGCGCAGAATTTTGGGCGTCTGGCCAGGCGCGAGCGAGGCGCATATTCGTCCCGACGAGTCGGGACAACGAGTGAGCAACGAAGCCAGAGGCCCAAAAGACCCGCGACTTAGTCTCATCTTGAAAACGATTTCGAATTAAAACCCCGAGCACACACACGCCTCGACGGTATCGGATAATTTCTTGAAAATAAAATACAATTTCGTTATGAATCAGCCGTGTCAGCCTCCCGGAAAAAAAAGACATCGCTCAAAAGGAGTAATCCGAAAAATGGCAGCCCCCCTCGCGGTTCAGCGGAAATGAGTCGTTGGAAATTATGGTGCTTCCGGTCGCTCTTGGTCGTTGTTGTCCCAACCGTCTTTTTAGGGATTATGGAACTGGTCTTGCGCCTGGCTGGTTTCGGCTATCAGACTGGCTTCCTGCTCTCGTCCCAACGCAATGGGCAGAGCGTTCTGGTTCAAAACAATCAGTTTGGCTGGCGCTTCTTCGGCGCGGCCATGGCGCGAATGCCTGAGCCATTTTGCGTTCCTCAGGTCAAAGAACCCAACACGGTCCGCATCATCGTCTTCGGCGAATCGGCCGCCCAGGGCGATCCGCAGCCTCGGTTCGGCCTATCGAGGATGTTGCAGGCCATGCTGGAAATACGCTACCCGAACACCCGCTTCGAGGTGGTGAACACCGCCATGGTGGCAATTGATTCCAACGTCATCCTTCCCATTGCCCGTGATTGCACCAGGGTTGGCGCCGATATTTGGGTCATCTACATGGGCAATAATGAAGTCGTGGGGCCGTTTGGCGCCGGCACGGTTTTTGGGCAACAGGTTCCGCCTCTTCCGTTGATTCGCGCGGACCTGGCCCTGAAATCCACACGAGTCGGTGAACTTATGGACTCTTTTGCCCGGGAAATTCACAAGCCGCCGACGGAACAAAGCGAATGGGGCGGAATGGAAATGTTTCTCAATCAACAAGTCCGCGCCGATGACCCCCGCATGAATGCCGTCTATGGCCACTTTGCCCGAAACCTCGCGGACATTATCAGGGCGGGAAGAGACAGCGGCGCTGGTATCGTCGTCAGCACCGTGGCCGTAAATTTGAGGGACTGCGCGCCATTTGCCTCGGAACACCGGCCGGACTTGAGCGACACGGACAAAAACAAATGGGACGCGCTTTATCAAAACGGCATCGCCGCGCAAACAACCGGCAACATTCAGGGAGCCGTGGGGGCATTTCGCGAGGCGGCGCAGATTGACGATGAATTCGCCGAACTTCGATTTCGCCAGGGGTCTTGCGCATTGGCCCTGGCTGATACCGCCGATGCCCAGCGGCAATTCGCCGCCGCCCGTGATTTGGATACCTTGCGTTTTCGCTGCGACAGCCGGATGAATGACTTGATCCGGCAAACGGTTTCAAATTATGGCGACCGGGAGGTTGTCCTTGCGGATGCCGAACACTCGTTTGCAGAACACAGCCCGGATGGTTTGCCGGGTGATGATTTATTCTACGAGCATGTTCACCTGACCTTCGAGGGCAATTATCTCTTGGCCCGCGTCCTGGCTCCGGAAGTGGAGAACCTTCTGCCGCAAAATGTCGCTGCACAGGTTCCCGCCGACCGCCCCTGGCCGTCTGAAGCCGATTGCGCGCGACGTCTCGCGTGGTCCGATTGGGACAAACAGGAGGCTTTGGCTGACATCTATTCCCGTCTAAACGACCCGCCATTCACCGGCCAGTTAAATCACGATTCGCAGGTCGAAAAACTCAAGACCTCGCTCGATAAATTGGCGCCAGCCACGCAACCCGCCGGCGTCCATGCGGCGGAAATTTCATGTGAGAACGCCTTGGCCATGGCGCCTGACGATCCCGTATTGCTCGAACAACTGGCAACGCTGGACCAATTGTCCGGCGACTACCTGGCGGCGGAAACCAACGCGCAACGTGCCGTTGCTGTTCTCCCCAGCAACTCGGATGACTGGTCGCAACTCGGTGCCATCCTCGCGAAAGAGAACCAATACCAGAGCGCGACCGCGGCGTTTCGTCACGCCTTTCAGTTGGACCCCGAGGATGTGTGGGCGTTGCAGAATCTTGCGCAATCACTGAAGGATCTGGGCCAAACGAATGAAGCGATCCACCAATACCAGCGCACGTTGGCCGTCAAACCGCGTTTTGGACCAGCTTGGCTCGGGTTGGGCCAATTGCTTGAGGCGACCGGACACAAAACCGAAGCGGAAGATTGTTATCGCAAAGCCCTCATGCCCCAAAATCGAATTTACCAGGTCCCGGAATTGACAGCCATGGCGCGGTTTTGTGAATCGCGGGGATGGCGTGACGCGGCGGCGACCAATTATGATGATGCCATAAAGCTAAGCCCTGCGGACCCTGATCTCTATCTTGAAGCCGGGCAAAATCTCTCCGCCTTGGGTGGTCATGTTGGAGCGGAACGCTATTTTGCCGAAGCCGCCAGGCTGTCGCCGGATTCAATTCAGGCGCGCTTTCTCTATGGACTCGAACTGGGGCAGGACGGAAAGCCCGCCGAGGCGGCGGCGCAATTTCGCGAGGCGGTGCGAATTATGCCCAACTTGCCCGAAGCGCGATTCAACCTCGCTCTGTCCTTGCTCAATGAAGGGAGCGATTCCGAAGCCCTCAGCCAATTTGATAAAGTCCTCGAACTCGATCCTGCCAACACCAAGGCGCTCGCTTACGCTCAAGCCCTGCGGCAAAAGCTTTCGGAAGGAAAATGACTGGGCGTTCCAGGAGTCGTTGCAGAAATGTGAAAAATGTGAAGAAATGTGTAGAACTGGCGATATAGCATTTAGCTGTAACGTGTTGCACAAATTGAATATGCGAAATAAACATTTGACATTTTTGCCTTTCGCGTGATATAAAGTATTACAATTAGACGGACAATTAGCCATATCACTTTAGTGAAAACCCGGCAAAATAATGAAACGACACCGGCAGGCACGGTTTAACCGGCGGTCTTGACACCCCATTCATGAATTGCCACCTGGACATTGATGAGGAGTGGAGCGTGCGGGATTTCGCAAAAAGCAGGCCGGACAATCCCGCGGAAACTGTGACTTCACGGAACTTACGCGGTACGGCTGGCTTTACCCTGATTGAATTACTGGTGGTGATAGCCATCATTGCCATTCTGGCGGCGCTCCTTTTGCCGGTCCTGAACGCCGCTCAGAACAGGGCCAAAACAATCGGCTGCGCCAACAACAACAAGCAAATCGGATTGGCCATGACAATGTACACCACCGATAATAATGGCTCCTTCCCTCCCTTGAACCAGTATAATTTTGCCGAGCATACAACCAATTGGTGGTTCAGGTACCTTAATAAAGGGAATTATATCACCAGCAACACTTTCTCGAATAATGTCTGGCGCTGCCCCGCGGTGCAGAATTCGGACATCAGTGCCGGCACCGTCTCTTACTACGATTCACCTTGCGAGGGTTATGGCCCGTTTGAAGATACAATTGTCCCGGCCAATTGCCTCATTCGCTATTATCTAAACCTCAACGGCGGTTATCAAGGAAGCCAGAACATAAGCGTCGTCAAGCGAGTCAGCCAGATCTGGCTCATCGGCGACGTCGGTGATCCAAAAATCCAACAAACCGTCAATAAATTGCCTCCCAACTATTATACGGACATCACGGTCATTCAACCAATTATCGGGCTGGGATGGGTGACAGTCCCGTCCCAAAAACAGGCTGCTTGCCGTCATGACGGCTCCGCTGTCTTTTCATTCTGTGATGGGCACGTTGAGACTTGGAAATGGGCGGCGTTGGATACGGATTTCAACGATGTCTTTGCGGAGAAATCTTATTGAGTACCGGCTGAAATCGCCCTGAAAACAACGAAGATAAATCCCCTTAGAATCAACTGTTTAAAATTCAAATTATGAAAATGCTGCCAAGATCGTTCATCGCAACCTGTGCCCTCACCGCTGCGGCGCTCACAAGCTCCCAGGCCTTTGGCGGCTGGAAGCTCGTTTGGTGCGATGAATTCAATAATGATTCGATAGACACCAACCATTGGCAATTCGAGACCGGCAATCATCATGGATGGGGAAACAGGGAACTGGAGTTTTATACGGACAGCCCCGACAACGCTTACGTCAGCAACGGTGCGTTGCATATTGTCGCGCGGCAGCAAAGCACCAACGGCTTTGCCTATACTTCCGCCCGGATGAAAAGCGAAGGATTGTTCGCGCAAAAATATGGACGTTTCGAATTTCGCGCAAAGTTTCCGCAGGGCAAGGGTTTTTGGCCGGCGCTGTGGCTCATGCCGCAGGATTCTCCTTATGGCGGCTGGCCCTCGTGCGGCGAAATTGACATTGTCGAAAACAAGGGAGACTATCCCGCCGTTGTCCAGGGCACGATTCATTACGCCGGTCCGGACGGGAGACATCGTCAGGAAACGGACCTCTATACGTTTCCGGTGGGCAATGGCGCGGGCAATTTTCATACGTACGATTTGGACTGGACGACCAATTCCATCAGTTGGTCTGTGGACAACCACCTATATGAGACGCAGACGAACTGGTCCACCGCCGATGCTCCCTACCCGGCGCCATTTGACGAGCCTTTTTATATTATCATGAACCTCGCAATCGGCGGCGTCTATGACGGCGACCCTGATGCCAACACAACTTTTCCAGCCGAAATGCAGGTGGACTACGTGCGGGTTTATGATAAGACTGATTGAAAGTTCAATTGCGTATGTCAATGTGGAGCGCCATCCGCGGCATCGGCCTGTCGTCTTTAATTTTCAGCGGTGGCCTCGAGGCACAAGGACAGAGCAGCCCAACCAATGAATTATTCACGACGGACCAGGTCAGACAATTGACCCAGGAACAAGCGGCGCTTCACTATCCGGTTCGATTGTTCGGAGTGGTAACGTTTTGCGATCCGGCCAATTTTTATCTCTTTGTTCAGGACAACACCGCGGGCATTTATTTCAGGCTCGATCCTTCCTTGGGAAATCCGCCGCTGGCAGTCGGACAATTAATCAAAATCGAAGGCGAAACAGACCCGGGTGATTTCGCGCCGGTGGTTATGGCGGACAAAATTGATATCCTTGGGGCAGGAACCTTTCCCGAAGCCGGCCCGGCTTCATTTCAACAAATTGCCAGCGGCCAGGAAGACAGCCAATTCATCGAAACTCACGGAATCGTTCGGGCCGCCCAGTTTGACGAACAGAGCGGATATTTTTTGGTGGACATCGCCACCGGCGGCGGACGCCTGACGGCTTACGCCAGAAAATTACCGCTCTCTCAGAGCGGTGACTTGGTGGACAGCACCGTCGCCGTTCGCGGCGTGTGCGTGACCGAATTTAATCGGCAACGGCAGCTATTCGACATCCGGCTCCTCGTGCCGCGCCCCTCCGATCTGGTCATTGAAACGGCGGCTCCGCGCAACCCGTTTGACGCTCCCACATTGCCGATTGAGAAACTTCTGCAATTTACGCCCCAAGGCCCGTACGGTCACCGTGTCAAAGTGGAAGGCACCGTTACTTACCGCCAGAATAACGACGCCATGTATATTGAAGATAGAAGGGAGGGCCTGTACGTGGAAACCCGGCAGGACGGTGATTTGCTTCCCGGCGATCGCGTGGAAGTTCTGGGATTTCCGGCCAAGGGCGAATACACGCCGATGTTGCAAGACGCCATCTTCCGAAGAATTGGCTACGGCCCGCAACCCGCATCGGATGCGATTGACTCTGACGAGGCCCTGCAAGGCACCCATGATTGCCGGCTCGTCCGCATCCGGGCGAAGATCATTGACCGCGCGCCTCGCGAACGATTTCTCGTTCTCCAGACACAGGCGGGGTCCATCTTCCATGCCTATCTTGACACGAAAGACGAGGGAACGGATTTCGCCAATTTGGAAAATGGCGACACGGTGGATGTGACGGGGGTTTGTTTAATTGAAACGGGGGAATGGGAGCCGGGCCAAACGTGGCGCGCAAAATCGTTTCGCATTTTGATGCGTTCAAATGCGGACGTCGCTGTCCTTAAATGGCCGCCGTGGTGGAATCTGCAAAAATTACTTTGGGTGTTGGGGATCCTGGGGGTCGCCGTCCTGGCGGCCTTCGCGTGGGTCGCCATCCTGCGCCGCCGCGTTCAAAAACAAACCCAAATCATCCGCCAAAAATTCCAGGTCGAAGCGGCGTTGAAAGATCGTTATGAGAATCTCTTTGAAAATGCCAACGACATGGTCTTTACCTGCGATCTCACCGGTCGCGTCACCTCCATCAACCAGGCCGGAGAACAATTGCTTCGCCGTCCCAGGGAAGAAATCGTCTCCAAACGGCTGACAGAATTTATCGCCGAAGAACAGAGCGCTGCCGCGGGCAAATGGTTTGACCAAATTGTTCAAAACACTGAATTGCAACCGCAGGAATGGGATTTTATTGACGGCCAGGGGCAACGCGTGCGCCTGGAAATCGGAGCCCGCGTCGTCCGGCAGGAGGGAATGACCGTCGAGGTCGAAGGTGTTGCGCGCGATATCACCGAACGCAAACGTTTGGAGAAGGAAATTCTCGAGATCAGCAACCGCGAACAGCAACGCATTGGACACGATTTGCATGACGGTGTCTGCCAGCAATTGGCCGGAATTGCTTATCGCGTGGACATTCTGGCCGATCAGCTCCAAAAGAAGGATTTTGCCGAAGTATCCGAAGCGGAGCGCATCGGCGGTCTTATTAACGAAGCCATCACGCAGGCCCGAAGCGTCGCGCGGGGATTGTTTCCCGTGCATTTGGACGAAACCGGCTTTCTAATGGCTCTGGAAGACCTTGCTGCCAATGCCACCAATTTATTCAAAATAAAGTGCGATTTGGTTTCTGAGGGGCCTGCCCCGGCATTGGAAAACGCGGTCGCCGTCCACTTATACTATATTGCCCAGGAAGCGGTCTTAAATGCCGTCAAACACGGAAAAGCAACGCACGTGATCATTTCCCTCATGCGGACGGATGGTCACTTCGTGTTGACGATCGAAGATGACGGAATTGGCTTTAAGCAGACAAACGGCAGTTCCACCGGCATGGGAATCCGAATCATGCAGCATCGAGCCAAAACCATCGGAGCCACTTTGGACTTGAAAAGTTCCACTGGCAATGGCACGCGTTTAGCATGTATCTTTTACCAGTCAGTCCCGTCGCCGTCGGATAAGAAACAAAAATACGAAAAAGCCGCCTCGTGAACAAGGAACCACAAGAGAAAAGCCGAATATTTCTCGTGGACGATCATGCCATGTTCCGCGACGGTCTTCGGCAATTGATTGATCGGGAACCGGATTTGACCGTATGCGGAGACGCTGCGGATGCTGAAACCGCATTGGAAGGAATACGCCAATCCAAACCCGACTTGGTTGTCGTGGACATCACCCTGGGAGGAACGAGCGGCATTGATCTGGTCAAAGCGGTAAAAAATGAATCGGAAGATCTCCCGGTACTGGTTGTTTCCATGCATGATGAATCACTGTATGCCGAGCGCGCCTTGCGAGCGGGGGCCATGGGTTACGTCATGAAACAAGAGCCCGCAAAAACCGTAAAAACAGCCATCCGCAAAGTCTTGGGGGGCGACA
>JASHVW010000353.1 GCA_030044395.1 Verrucomicrobiia bacterium | reverse complement strand
AAGATCGTCTTCTCCTTGAAGATTTTAAGCAGGATGGCATTGAGGGCTCTGGCCGAGGCACGGTCGCGGCCAAAGGGTTTCTCCACGACCACCCGCGCGCCTCCTTCGCCCCGGGTACAACCGGATTTCGAGAGCTGCTCGACAACGGTTCCAAATGCGCCCGGCGGGATTGCCAGATAATAGACGGGCCGCTGGGCATCCCCGAGTTCATGGCATAGGGCCTTAAATGTTGCGGCATCGTTGAAGTCGCCATCCACATAGCGAAGCAGTTGACTTAATTTCCCAAACGCCGAAGGATCAAGGCCGCCATGTTTCTCCACACTGTCTTTGGCCCGGGCTTTGAGTTGGTCAAGGTTCCAACCGGCCTTGGCCACACCGATGATTGGGACGGTTAATGTGCCGCGCCTCACCATTGCTTGCAAAGCGGGGAAGATTTTTTTGTATGCCAGATCGCCGGTGGCTCCGAAGAACACCAGCGTGTCAGAATGTGAATTGTTCATTGTATTCTACTTCCTTCTACTTGTTTTTCAGTTTGCCGGACCTTAAAGTCCGAAATTGCCTCACCCAGAATTTCTTCCAACGCCTGGTTCCAGCCTTCCATGAGCGCTGCAGGGGCCGTCGAGCTTATGGGATTCCGGCGTGAATAATTACGTTGCAGAATCACGGTTCCCGGCAGCCCATTGGTCGCGTCAATGAAAGTCACTTGCATGGCCAAGACGGCAAAGGGGCTTCGCGGTTTCCGAATATCTCCATAGAGTTGGGAAATGGTGATCTCGACGAGCATGTCCGGTTGAACGGCGCTGCCACGCTGGACAACGTCGCCAAAGCCACCGTCACGCCGGAGCATTTCACTGACAGGGCCTACCAATCCTTCCGCCGGCAGGCCCAGGAATCCGGCATACGGATCGGCTTGGTAGGAAAATTCGCCCGTCCGGTAAATCAACGGGCGTCCGCCGAAAGGAGGCGCGATTTGGAGGGTCCTGATTTCGAGGACACGGCCGTTCGGCGCGCTGTTTGTGGCAGGCAACGCCGGGGTGCTGAAGGCGAAGGTCTGCTCATTCAAAGCCGGCCGGGATAGACAACCGCTGAACGTGGAGGCAACCACCAAAAGGACGGCGCCCGAAATAAAAACCGTCCATCGGGAGTGGAGAAGGGTGGATGTCGAGGCGCTGAAATGATCGTGATGTTTCATTGTGTTCCGGAGGTTTCCACCCCTTTAACTGGCGCTGGTGGTTTTCCGAAGAGAAAACCGGCGGGATATTGTTTCAGTTCGGCCAGCACGTCATCCATGTCATGGAGGGTTTGGCGCGCATTCGTGAGCGTCTGGTTCAACGCGTTAAAATCAATGCTCGTCAGCCCCGGCTCCACTCCGGCGACCAGGTTCTGCAATTGGCCCACCAGCTTGTCCGAGTCGCGGGAGAGTTTTTCCAGCTTCGCCTTTTGCACGGTGTTGTCGGTGTCCTGAATGAGCGTTTTCAATTTGGCGTTGCTGTCTTGCAAGCCGCTCAACAAGGCTTCGGCGTTGGTGCTCAGCCCGCCGAAATTGAATTGCCGGGCGTTATCGAGGACCTGTCCGGCGGATTTCAAGTCGCCCACCAAGAGTTGGTTCATCGCTTTGAAATCAAGCTTCTTAACGTCGCTGAGCGTCGCCTGCACCCCGGCAATCAATTCGCTGAATTCGCCGGGCGCCGACGGAATGTAGGTATATTTGGGGGTCCATGGCACTTCGATGGGCGGGTTCTCCGTGGGGTCCACGTATTCGAGCGAGAGAACGCTGGTGCCGGTGATGCTTTTGGCCTGGACGCGCGCCCTGAGTCCCTGTTCGATGGCTGACTTGAGCAACTCGTTTCGCGCCGCGCCGGGCGAGCCTGGCGCAATGTCGTTTCGCATTTCGAAATCCACGACCACGTAGTTGGGCTGGGTCGGCTTGTATTCGGTCCAGGAAAAATCAATGCCGGTGACTTTTCCCACACGCACGCCACGGAGTTCGACCGGCGAGCCTACTTCCAATCCGGTCACATCACCGGTAATGTAGGTTTCAAATTCGCTCGTCGCCTCGAAATAACCACGCGCCCCAAACGCCAGGAGGCCCAGGACCAATAGCGCCACTCCTCCCAGGGCGAATAACCCGAGCTTGAAATTGTTGGTGGGCCGGCTCATGGGGAATTAGAGGTGGAAGCCGGAGGCTAGTGCGTCCGGTTGACGGTTGAAGAAACGGCGCACCCAGGGATTGGTTGAGTGATCACGCAGTTCGGCAGGATGGCCTTCCGCAACGATGGTCCGGGCCTGGCCATCAAGCATAATCACGCGGTCGGCAATCTCGTAAATGCTGGCCAGTTCATGTGAGACGATGACGAAGGTGATGCCGAAACGATGGGCCAGCTCCTTGATGAGGAGGTCCAAATCCGCCGATGTCACCGGGTCCAGTCCCGCGGACGGCTCATCCAGGAACAGGATGTCCGGGTCCAGGGCCATCGCCCGCGCAATCGCCGCCCGTTTTTGCATGCCGCCGCTCAACTCCGAAGGAAATTTCTGCGCCGCCGCCGCAAGCCCGACCAATTTGATTTTGCCGAACGCCACCAGTTCTTTCAACGGCTCGGGGAGGGGAGACAGTTCATCGAGCGGCAGGAGCACATTTTCCAGGACGGTCATCGAGCCAAACAAGGCGCCACTCTGATACGCGACCCCGAACTTTCTGAGCAAAAGTCGGCGTTCATCGTCCCTGGCCGCGAGGAGATTGCCTCCTTCAATCCACACCTCGCCTTGCAGTGGCGTATAGAGGCCGATCAGGTTTTTCAGCAGTGTGCTCTTGCCGCTGCCGGAGCCGCCCAGGATCACGAACACTTCGCCTTCGCGCACCTGAAAATTGATGTCCTGGAGAATGACATTTTGCCCGTACCCAACCTTGAGGTTGCGCACCGCAACGACGATTTCATCCTTGTCACTCATCGCGTCAAAACAAAAAAGAGGATGGAAAAGATGGCGTCGGCAATGACGATCAGCACAATGCTTGTCACCACCGCGCGCGTGGTTGAAACTCCGACCGCGCTTGGGCCCTCGCGGGTCTGTAATCCGCGCAGACAGCCGACGCCGGACACAATGGCTCCGAAGACCAATGCTTTGGACGTTCCCAGGACGACGTCGCGCAAATGGACGGCGGATGTCAGTTGGTGAATAATCAATTGCAAGGGATATCCCAAACCGAGCGCGACGAACATGCCGCCAACGATCCCCAGAAAGGCGGCGTAAAAGGCAAGCAACGGCGTCAGGAAAATTCCGGCCGTGATGCGCTGGACGACGAGGAAACGGATGGGATCCAGGCCGAGGGTTTGCAGCGCATCCAGTTCCTCGTTGACTTTCATGGTGCCGATTTCGGCCGCGAATGCCGAACCGGAGCGCCCCGCGAGAAGGACTGATGCCAGCAGCGGCCCCAGCTCGCGCACCATCACCAAACCGATCATATTGACGATGAAGATTTGGGCGCCAAACTGTTGCAGGGGTTGGACGGCTTCGAAGGCGATAATCATGCCGACCAGGATGCTGACCAGGGAGACGATGGGGACAGCGTTGGCGCCGGCCGATTCAAAGACCCGCAGGACTTCGCGCCAGCGCATACGTTTCCGATTCAGGAGAGTTGGCAACAAGCTGCCGGCGACGCTTCCGAGAAATTCCACTTGTTGGCGCAAATCCGAAGCCGCCTGCCGCATGGCGCCGCCTACTTCTTCTGGCAACGGATGGCATTTGGCCGGCGTCGGCTGGTGGAACGCTTCGTAGTCCTCCTCAGTAAACGCGCGAAACATCTGCTCCAGCCCTGCTTCCAATCCACTCACCGAAACGGAAGCTCCGGGTGTCATTCGCCCCATGTTTAAATAGCGAAGCAGAGCCAGTCCGGCGCCGTCGCAGACGCGGAGTCCGCTCGCGTCCACTTCGAGTTTATCGAGCTTCGCACCTTGCAACCCGTGCTCCAGATGCTCCCAGCACGGCACCGTTGTTTCCGCATTCAACCGGCCACGAAGCGTCACGCGGGCAGAGCCGGGAGGCTCGAATTGCAGGTTGGTGTCCAAATCGTCTTGTGCCTTTGCGTCGCTCATAAAACCTTCACCTGCCAGTCGCTGCCTTCCCATCGTTGCTCTCGTTTCCAGAAGAGGGTGAATTCGATCAGAGAGCCGGCCGTTAAATCCGCAGTCGGAAAATCCGCAAACCACAGGTTCAGGTTGCCTTCATGATCGGTGTCGGTCTTGTTAGTGTGCGCCCAGCCGTCAGCGGACCAGACGACGGTTGCCTCCGACGCAAGAATGATTCGCAGAATTTTTCCGCGGGGTACTTTACGCAGTTGGTGGCGGAGGCTCCAAATCTCGTGCCGGCTCGGCACGGGGTTTGCCACATAGCGCTGAAAGGCCGGTTCGACCCGGTCAAAACACACGGCATCCCGACGGCTTCGCACGAGGGAAATGTATTCGGCGTGGGACCAGCAAAGCGGCATGGCCGCTCCGGTGGGCATGCCACGTTTCATACAACTGTCCTCCAAATCGTCCTCGTCCCATAGCTGTTCGGTGAGCATTCCGCCTTCATTGGCAAAGCTTTCCATTGCGGCAATGAACGGCCTGGGATCCCGCCCGGCGGCCAGTTCGTAGTGCCCGCGTTCCCCGGTCAGGATCGGCCAGCAACGGCCGATCCCGGTCCCGTCATAGGCGCTGCCATCGTGCTTCTGCCCATAACCATCATGGTTGTAGCGGCGCCATCCGGGGCCTTGTGGAAGGTCACGTTTAATCACGCGGTCAATGACTTCGATGGAGTCCCGAATGATCGAATCGTTCGGCCCCCTGATTCCCAGCCGCACCAGATGGAGAAAATCACCGCCGACCACATTCCGCGCCGGATGGAGGCCGCCGCCGTTGGCCAGTTGAATCATCGTCGTATTCGGGTCCGCGTGAGGATCGGGCGCAGCGGGGTCGGTGGGATTGATCCTGATGTAATGGCGCGGAAACACGGAAACCAATTCGCCTGTCGTCGAGACCGTCCATTCCTCAAGATGCGCGGCCAGCCAGTCGGCATAGGCCAGAATGAAATCGGACGCTTTTTCCTGATCGTGTGTCCTGGCCATTTCGGCAGCGCAAACCAGCGCCGCGATCACCGTCGCGAGCGTTGAGGGTGAGTAGCCGGCGTTTTCCTCCCATCTTTCCTGACACGTCACCGGCCCCTGGAGGATGAGATAGGACGCCGCGCGCACCATCATCACGCGGGGATTGAAGAGATTGAGCGAGACGTCGTTTTTGTAGAGACGCCAGCCCAGCAACAGCGGCGCGGCAATTTCGTCGAGTTGCACGCCCGACCAATAAGCGGTTCCATCAATCCAGCTATTTTGAGGGAAGCTGCCATCCTTGTGCTGAATGGCCGCCAACCAGATCAAGGCGCGCAAGGGGGTGCTGGTCTGGCCGGTTGCCAGCAACGCGGACGCGCTTTGCACCAGGTCGCGGGTCCAGACGAGATGATAACCGCCACGGTCATTGTCCGACTTGGTTTCGCCCCAGGGTATGCTCATTGAGGCGACGATTGCGCCCTGGAAAATCTTGTCTTCGTGGGCCAGCAAAACGCATCGGCTCAACCGATACATCCCCCCCCCGTCGCAGGTATGCTCCCTGAAATCGAATTTTGGATTCACCACCGCGCGCTGCCACTGTCGGATATACGCCTGGCGATGGTTTTCAAACGGATCGGCCAGCGATTGGAGCAGTTTGGCGGCCGTGCTTTGGTAACTGCCCCCGCATGCGACGGCAATGGTAAACTCGCCGCTTGGCCGCGGCTCGATTTCTCCAGTCATCGCAACATTTCCTCCTTCAGCCGAGCAAAATTCCCAGTCCATTTTGTAATTGCCCTTCAAATCCCGCCAGCCGTCACTGGCCCCAACGAAACCGACGGAACGGCGGGCGAACCCGCCACTGCATCCCATCAGCAGATGAACGCCGCCACGGCGGGCGTGGAGCAATGAACTGGCTCCGATTTCCGAACACCAGGCGGAATTGTCGCTGCCCTGTGGCGCCAGCAACGCGTAAAGACGCAACTTCCCCTGCAACGCTTTGTCGAGCACCTCAACCCTGGTATGCACGATCAGAACCGAACGATGCGGATCGGCCATCACGTGTTTCACCAGCCGGTACCGTCCCCCGGGGTCCGAATTCGTCAGGCGATAAAGGAGGCAGTCGTGCTCCGGATATTCAACGCAATGGTCCAAGTCGCGCTTTTCCTCGTGGCAAAAAGTTTCCCCATCCGTGATAAGAAATTGAAAATCGCGCGTGTTGGGCTGGTCCACGCGAGGGTAATAGATTTCGTTGACGATGCCATGGCTGATGGTGAACCAGAGCCGGCAACTGGTATGATAAGCGGTGCCCACGCCCTCCTTGGCGCTCGAAGTCCAGCGCGGTTCAATGCCTGGCGCGCCAAACGCGACGTGATTTTCGGAGAGATTCATTTTTTAAGTTTGGATTTTGATTCGGCGGGTGCTGGTTCCCGGGCAGCCGGCTGACCGGGCGTCGCGGTTATCACCGTCGTCGTCCATTCTTCCATCGGGAAATTCTTCTTCCGCCAGGTATCTATTCCGCCCAACAGCGGACGGACCCGGGTAAAACCCTTGCGATGCAATTGCAATGCCACTCGCGCGCTGGTCGCCTCGTTCGGGCATGAACAATACAG
>JASHVW010000352.1 GCA_030044395.1 Verrucomicrobiia bacterium | reverse complement strand
CTGGCAACCGCGCGCTGGCGCCTTTCCAAGGCGGACGGCGCCTCCGCCAAACGCTTCGCGGATTTCGATGTCATTTTCGGCCAACGCCGGGGCGAGGCGGATGAATTTTACGCCGCGTTGCAGTCGGAGATTTCCGATGACGACGCCCGGATGGTGCAGCGTCAAGCGTTTGCGGGGATGATCTGGAGCAAGCAGTTTTACCATTACAACGTCCGGGACTGGCTGGGGGGCGACCCGGCGCAACCGGCTCCGCCGCCGGAGCGCAAGGGAGGGCGCAATCGTGACTGGAAACATCTGGACAACGCCGAAATACTTTCGATGCCCGACAAGTGGGAGTATCCGTGGTTTGCAGCGTGGGACCTTGGTTTCCACTGCATAACGCTGGCGGAAATTGACGCGGAATTTGCCAAGGCCCAGCTCGTGTTGCTGACGCGGGAATGGTACATGCATCCCAATGGCGAGTTGCCGGCGTACGAATGGGCGTTTGGAGACGTGAACCCGCCGGTGCATGCCTGGTCGGCGTTTCGCGTATTTCAGATCGACCGCCGCCAGCGGCGGGAAACGGACCCAAACGACGCCGGGGACCTGATGTTTCTGGAACGGGTCTTTCAAAAACTGCTTTTGAATTTCACGTGGTGGGTCAACCGCAAGGACGAGGACGGGAGGAATATCTTTCAGGGCGGGTTTCTGGGACTCGACAATATCGGTGTGTTCGACCGGAGCAAACCGTTGCCGGGCGGAGGCTATCTCGCCCAAGCCGACGGGACGAGTTGGATGGCGATGTATTGCCTGAATCTGCTGCGGATTTCGCTGGAACTGGCGCGGCACAATCATGTTTATGAAGATATCGCCACCAAATTTTTCGAGCATTTTCTCGCCATTGCGGGAGCGATCAACGGCGTGGGGGAGGAGACGCTGGGGCTATGGAACGAGGCCGACCAGTTTTATTACGATCACCTAAATTTGCCGGACGGGGAAAACGTAGCGGTGAAGATCCAATCTCTCGTTGGGTTGATTCCGCTGCTGGCGGTAGAAGTTCTGGAACCGGACATGCTGAGGGAGTTACCCGGCTTCTCCGCCCGGATGGAATGGTATATGGAGCATCGGCCGGGGCTGGCGGGCCTGATTTCCCGTTGGAATATCGCCGGCGAGGGCAACCGCCACCTGCTTTCATTGCTGCGGGGGCATCGGATGAAAGCGCTGCTGAAACGGATGCTGGATGAATCGCAATTTCTTTCCGCGCACGGCGTGCGTTCCGTTTCGAAGTTCCATGAACAACATCCGTACCGTCTGGCGACCTGCGGCGAGGTGCATGAAGTAACGTACTGGCCAGGGGAATCCCAGGGCAGGTTGTTTGGCGGCAATTCGAACTGGCGCGGTCCCGTGTGGATGCCTGTCAATTACCTGCTTATCGAATCGCTGCAAAAATTCGACCACTACTATGGCGACGATTTCAAGATCGAATGTCCAACCGGCTCGGGAAAATTCGTCACGATCAATGACGTGGCGGATGAGTTGACGCGCCGCCTGGCAAAACTGTTTCTTAAAGGCGATGACGGCCTGCGGCCGGTATTGAAATATCATCCCAAACTTGCGGGGGATCCGCATTTCAAGGATTACGTCCTCTTTCACGAATACTTTCATGGCGACAACGGTCGGGGCGTTGGGGCATCGCACCAGACGGGCTGGACCGGTCTTGTTGCCAGGCTTCTTCGTCCGCGGGCCAGGCGGGACGGCACATCCATTTTCGCCTGGAGGACTTGAAATCCGCGCAAGAGTTCTATATTTTGGGGAAAAGGAGAAATTATGAGTTTAAAAGGCAAGGCAGCGGTCGTTACGGGCGGGAATAGCGGCATCGGAATGGCCATCGTATTGGAACTGGCGCGGCAGGGCGCAAGTGTGGTCATTGATTACGTGGCGCACCCGGAAGCGACGGAGGAATTGGAGCGGCAGGTGCATGCCTTGGGCGACCAGGTGATTGGCGTGAAGGCCGACGTCAGCCAGGTTGCGGAACTGCAGAATTTGTTTGCGGCCGCCGTGAAGGCATTTGGCCGTGTGGATATCGTGGTGAACAACGCGGGGATTGAGACCCGGACTTCGATACTCAACACGACCGAGGCACAATTTGAGAAGGTCATGGCGGTCAACCTGAAGAGCGCCTTTTTTGGGACGCAACTTGCGGCGCAGCAAATGATCAAACAGGGCGGGGGCGGGCGCATCATCAATATCACGTCGGTGCATGAGGATTGGCCGATGCCCGGCAATACCGCCTATTGCCTATCCAAAGGGGGGATGAGAATGCTGACGCGGACGGCGGGGGTTGAACTGGCGCCGCACAATATACTTGTGGTGGGCGTCGGCCCGGGAGCGGTCGCCACCCCCATCAATCTTACGACGATGCAGGACCCCCTGCTGTTGAAAAAGCTGGACAGCGCCATCCCGCTAGGGCGCATGGCCAAGCCTGAGGAAATCGCCAGCCTGGTGGCCTTTCTTGCCAGTGACGGCGCGAGCTATATTACGGCCACAACAATCTTCGCCGATGGCGGGATCATGCAAAGCAGTCCGGGGTTGTAATTCAGAGTTCGGACAGCAGGTTTTTGGCCGCGTCATAATCTTTTGGCGCAACCTGTACGCGAACATATCCGAAGGTGTTGGGCATGATCTGCATGATGGATTCGTCCGGCATGAATGCTTCGATTCCCGCCGCTCGCAGGGTGCTAACGATGAGGTCCGCCTCCGGAAGGTTGGCGCAGCTTACCAGAGTCACAAAATCCTTTTGCTTATCCAGCTCCGAAAGCTCTGGGAACTCATATCTCAGGCCCTCCGATGCGGGAAGAACCGGTTTAGGCGGGTCCGGCTGATCTAACGACGTGTGGTCAACCGGGCACGTTGTCGCATCGTCGGCATACTCCGCGCCGCAATATGAGCAGGTCTTCATAAATAACAATGACCTTTCCTATTGTCCTTTCAGGGCAACTAGAACCGTCTTCTGTCCAACCGCGTGTTTAGCGGTTGGCTACGATGGATCAAGCCGTTCGCGCGTTTGAACTAGAGCGATTTGCGTCCGGCGGCTTTGGCCTTGGCCCAGCGGGCCCTGGCGGCCGCGGCGATTTTCGCCCGGGCAGCCGCGCTCATGTGGCGCTTTGGTTTTCTTGCGGCCGGGGCGGATTTTTTGCCGCGGAATTTGGCCCATCGCTTCCGTTGCGCCGCGGCGATTTTGGCGCGGGCTGCGGCGGACATTTTGCGCCTGGGCGCGGAGGCTGCGAGAGGGCGGTTGGAGGAGCCGCCGAGCAGCCGTTCGAGTTCGCTCTGGAGAGATTCCAGTTGGTCCTTCAAGGCAGCCGCTTTGCGGAGTTGATTGGATGATAGAGATGTAATAGTATTCATCGCGAATAAATTTAGGTAATCTCCCGCCTTTAGCAAGCTATAATTTGAAATAAGTCCATTTATTTTTTCCCATCCAACCAGGGCAGAATGACGGGGACAAGGTAGGGA